>CAZOMZ010000207.1:0-3808 GCA_964581065.1 uncultured Loktanella sp.
CGGCGTGGCCCAGTTCGATCTGGATTTCCTGACCGTGCATGGTGATCCGCATGTCGTACGCGCGGCACGCGAGGGTGCGGGCGGGTCTGACATGAAGATCCTTGCCGTCACGATCCTGACTTCGCTGGACCGCGCCGATCTGGATGCCTCCTGTATCAAGATGGGCGATGTGGCCGATCTGGTGCAGGAACGCGCGGGCATTGCCCTGTCAAATGGGGCTGATGGTGTGATTGCCTCACCGCAAGAAGCCGCGCTAATCCGCGCCCTGCCCGAAGCCGAAGGAAAGCTGATTGTCACCCCCGGCGTCCGTCCGGCAGGTGCTGACCTTGGCGACCAGAAGCGCGTGATGACGCCTGCTCAGGCTATCGCCAATGGTGCCGACCATGTGGTTGTCGGCCGTCCGATCTGGAAGGCCCCCGATCCGCGTCAGGCGGCGCTTGCCATTCAGGCTGAACTGGCCTCGCCCCAAGCACAAACCCCCAACCGCTAGGGCTGGGGGTTCGGTTTCGGACGATCTGGTTCGACCCTAGTTGTCGTTGATATCTGTGTCCCAGGTCTTCACCTGACCGGTGCGCAGACCGAAGACCTTGCGCATTGCCAGATAAGAGACCAGCGACATCACGGCAAAGATCGCAAGCGTGAGTGCCAGTCCGCTTGCGGTCAGACCAAAGAGCATCAGCAATCCCATGACTGCCGCGCCGACCGCAAAGCCCAGAAAGATGTAACCGGGCACCAGCACTTCCAGCGTGGCCAGCGCCAGCGCACCTGCCATCCAGAACCACCATTCCATCCAAAGAGCCATCAGCCACGTCCTTTCAGCATCTTGAAGGCATCGGCAAAGGCATCCAGCGCATTGGCAGGTAGAACGACCGTCTGGCTACCTGTGCCTTCGCCCAGTTTCGTCAGCGCCTCGACCTGCTTGAGAGCAACTTGATACTGCGCTGCCTCAAGGCCGTTTTGGGCAATCGCCTCGGCCACAACGCCGGTGGCGTAGGCTTCAGCATCGGCAAGGATACGGCGTGCCTTGGCGTCCTGTTCAGCGGCATAAAGTTCTGCATCCGACTGAAGTTCAACCGCGCGTTTCTTGCCTTCGGCCTCGGTCACCTGCGCACGGCGGGCTCGCTCGGCGTTTAGCTGCTGCAGCATCGCCTGACGGGTCGCCTGATCGAGATTCACATCAAGGATTTCCGCACGGGTCACTTCGATGCCCCAGTCGTCAACCTGCTGGGCCACCTGCTCGCGCACAGCGACGATCAGATTGGCACGGTTGGCCTGCACCTGATCCAGCTCCATCCGGCCGATTTCAGAACGGACGATACCAGCCACAGTGGTCGAGATCGCGCCGTCGACATCACGGATCCGGTAGACCGTCTTTTCAGGCTCGATGATGCGATAAAAGACCGATGTTTCGACCTGCACCAGCACGTTGTCCGACGTGATCGCGTCCTGCGTCATCGATGGCAGTTGGCGTTCGAGGATCGAGACCTTGTGACGGACCCGATCCAGAAACGGCACGATGAAGTTGATGCCAGGACCAAGCACCGAGTGCAGCCGGCCCAATCGTTCGACGACGAATTTTTCCGACTGCGGCACGATCCGCACCCCCGCAAGGATACAGACAACAATAAATACCGCGAGCATCAGCAGAACGATGTTCTGCCCAAGGAATTCGGTCACAATTTGCTCCATCTAAATCCAACCTTTGTGTGTTAAAGTTGGATTAAACGTAGGAAACGGTCAGGCCGATTTCAATGTATGCTGCTGCATACCGTGCGTTTTCTTCTGTCCGAGGCGCGATTGTATCGTGGTTGCAACGATATCTGCTGTCGCAGCCGAGAGGGTCCAGCCAAGGTGTCCATGACCGGTGTTGTAGAACACCCTTGCATCGCGGCCTGCACCGACGCGCGGCATCATGTTCGGCATCATCGGCCGCAGACCCGCCCAAGGCACACAGCTTTCGGTGCTGACGCCAGGGAAATGCTGCTCGCACCAATCCACCAGCGGCTTCACGCGGTCGGCACGGATGTCGCGGTTCTCTCCGTTGAACTCTGCGGTGCCAGCGATGCGGAACCGGTCCTTGCCCAGACGCGACGTGACGATCTTTGCTTTGTCATCAAGCAGCGAAACCGTTGGCGCAGAAGCTTGCGAGGCTGTGTCATGCAGGTTCACAGTGATCGAATAACCCTTCACCGGATAGACGTTCACGCGGTCGCCCAGCATCTTGGCGAAATGGCGCGATGCAACGCCTGCCGAGACCACCACCGCATCAAAGCGCCGCTCGTCGCGGGCGCGGACAGTGACGCCGTCGGCGTCTGTGCGCACGTCCGAAACGGGATGGCCCATCTCAAACCGCACGCCTTGGGTCTTCAGCCATTCGGCCAGTCCAAAGGTGAACTTGTGGATATCACCCGTGCTGTCGCTTTCAGTCCAGAAACCGCCGAGGATATCGCCAGACAGCGTCGGCTCTTTGGCCAGAGTTTCCTCGGCTGTCAGTTCCTGACGCTGCAAACCGCCCTGCGCCAGAAGGCCCGTCACGCGGCGGGCGTGGTCGAAGTCTTTCTGCGTCTTATAAAAGTGCAGAATGCCAGCAGGGGTCCAGTCGAAGTCAACGCCGGAACGCTCGGCCATTTCCATCAGCCCGGCACGTGCCGTCACGGCCAGACGGGCAGTTTCGATCGTATTGGCCTTATAGTTCGGAATGTTGCCCAGAAACTCGGCCATCCAGCTGAACTTGTGCCAGCTCGGGCGCGGATTCACTGACAGCGGCGCATCGCTTTGCAGCATCCACTTGATGCCCTTGAGCACCGTGGACCACTGGTTCCAGACCTCGGCATTCGATGCACTAAGCTGGCCACCATTGGCAAAGCTGGTTTCCATCGCTGCATAGCGCTGGCGGTCAAAGACCGTCACATCGTAGCCGCGCTGGGAGAGGGAATAGGCAGTTGTAACACCGGTAATACCGGCACCGAGAACAGCAATCGAGGGCATGGCAAATCTCCAACCATGTGCGCTTTCGCGCTGCCCCCGCCGTCTGCTGTGCCTGAGAGATTCACCCGTAAAGGCTTGCTCCTTCGGCGGGCCTCTTAAGGCCACTCTTCGGCGTTTTGCACCCCAACCGGTCCTTTTGCCTGAGAGTGACCGGGGCGGTTGCTCCTTCGGCGACGGACCTGACCGTTCTCTCCCGGTCGGCGTGTTTCCTATGGGAAACCTCATAGACAAAGCCGCGCACAAAGCAACAAAAATCTTGTCCGCACACCGCGCAATCGCGAGATTGTGCAACACCGGTGCCACACCTATTGTCACACCATGCCCGCACTCTGCCGTGATTGCCTGACGACCTTCGACAGCGAGACCCGCTGTCCCAAGTGTCGCAGCCCGCGCATCACACGACACCCCGAGCTGTTCGATCTGTCCATCGCCCATATGGATTGTGATGCTTTCTATGCCTCAGTCGAGAAACGCGACAATCCTGCGCTGGCCGACAAACCGGTCATCATCGGCGGCGGGCGGCGTGGCGTTGTGTCAACCGCCTGCTATGTGGCGAGGATCAAAGGCGTGAAATCCGCGATGCCGATGTTTCAGGCGCTCAAGCTCTGCCCCGAAGCCGTTGTCGTCCGCCCGAATTTTGAGGCGTATACCGAGGCCAGTCGTGCGATCCGCCAGATGATGGACGAGTTGACCCCCATCGTCGAACCCCTGTCACTTGATGAAGCGTTCATGGACCTCTCCGGCACAGCCCGTCTGCATGGCGCGCCGCCGGCAGTGATGCTGGCGCGGCTGGTCAAACGGATGAAAGATGAACTGGGAC
>CAZOMZ010000208.1:0-3768 GCA_964581065.1 uncultured Loktanella sp.
CCGACATGAACGAGGACGGCGAGGTCAAGGTGTTATTTGAACTCAACGGTCAGCCGCGCACGATCCGCGTGATGAACCGTCTGGCCGCTGCCGACAAGATCAGCCGCCCCAAGGCCGAAGCAGGCAACCCCAACCATATCGGCGCACCGATGCCGGGTGTTGTGGCGACTGTCGCGGCACAGGCTGGCAAAGAAGTGAAGGCGGGTGATCTTCTGCTGACCATCGAAGCAATGAAGATGGAAACCGGAATCCACGCCGAGCGTGACGCGGTGGTCAAGGCCGTGCATGTGCAGGCGGGCGGCCAGATCGACGCCAAAGACCTGCTGATCGAGTTCGAGTGATGCTTCGCGCGCTTCTTGCTGCTGGGCTGGCCCTCTATGCGACAGCCAGCCCAGCGCAGGAGGGCAATCAGACCATACCCTTCGCCAATGATGACATGGCTATGAACGCCGCCATCACCGAGGCACAACAGTCCCTCCCCCTGTTTCTTTGCACTGCTGTCGATGCAGAGGGGTACGGCCCCGTCGATGGCTATCTGAAGGTCCGCGTGCCGGTCAAAGACCCCCGCATGACGGACGAGGTGATCTGGGTCGGTCCCTTTGCCGCATGGGACGGCAACAATTTTGCAGGGATTCTGGTGAATGAGCCAGTGGCGATGCCGGGCTTTGCTTTGGGCGATCAACTGGATTTCACCTATGCCATGATCGTTGACTGGGCGTGGTATCATCCGTCCGGTGCAAACTACGGCGACTACACCACGCGGGTGATTTACGAACAGTTGGGCAATAGAACTGCGCTGGCACAGCTTGCCGATCCGCCCCACCCGCCCAAATGGACTTGCGACTAGCGGCGGCTTTGCAAACACGGCTAATGTCGTGACACTCGTTTGCCCGTGCTGATCGGAGCCTCGCATGAGCCGCCACCTTGCCCTTGTGGCCCTACTGGTGCCTGACTACGACGCAGGCATTGCCTTTTTTGTGGGCAGGCTTGGCTTTCACCTGCTGGAAGACACCGACATGGGCGGCGGCAAGCGCTGGGTCCGCGTGGCACCTGAGGGGGCGCAGACCGCCTTCCTTTTGGCCAAAGCCGTTGGCCCACGCCAGCAGGCAGCGATTGGCGAACAAGGTGGCGGGCGCGTCTGGTTATTCTTGCAGACCGACGATTTCGACCGCGATCATGCCCAAATGCAGGCACAGGGCGTTCGCTTTGAAGAAGCACCGCGCGACGAACCTTACGGCCGTGTCGCAGTGTTCAACGATCCTTTCGGCAACCGTTGGGATCTGATCCAGTTTCGGGACTAGGTCATGCAGAAACTCCTATTCATCAGCGACACGCATATGACCGCCGCAGGCGATCTGATTATCGGGCTGGACCCTGCGGCGCGGTTGCAGGACGTGCTCGATGCCGCACTGGGTGCACATGGCGATGCGGCCGCGCTGGTCATTTTGGGCGATCTGACACATCACGGGATGCCGGACGAATATGCGCGGCTGCGCGCTATTCTGGAACAAGTCCCCCTCCCCGTCATTCCCATGATCGGCAATCACGACCGGCGCGAAGCGTTTCTGGCAGCCTTCCCCGATGCCCCGCAGGATGACGGCTTTGTCCAAGGCGTCCTTGATGTCGGACAGACGCGGCTGATCACGCTCGATTCGCTGGATGGTCCGCCCTATGCCGATGGGCACCATGCGGGGCGTCTTTGTGAAAGGCGTCTGGGTTTTCTTGAAAGCGCATTGGCCGGTCGCGCGGGGCGTCATGCGATTGTCTGCATTCATCACCCGCCCTTTGACACCGGTATCGTCGGCATGGACCGTATCAAGCTGGCTGATGGCGACGCGTTCCTTGATCTGCTGGCCCGCCACGGGAACCTGCACCTGATCTGCGGACATATCCACCGCACAATGTCGGGCAGTCACCGCGGGGTGCCGTGGAGTATGTTCAAAAGCCCCTGTCATCAGGGCGTCTTGGACCTTGAGAGCCCCAATTCCCACCTCTCGTCGAACGAGGCAGGCGCCTATGGTCTGGCGCTTGTGACGGCGGATGGTGTGGTTGTGCATTCCGAGGATGTGGGTCTGCCGAATGTCAGGGTTTTCGGCGGCTACGGGTCGCAGGATCGGTCCTGATTACGACAGGCAAAAATCTGCGTTGCAGCGCAATTTTGGTCTTGCAACGCAAGATCAGAGTTTATAGATCACGCCTCACGAAACGGAGTGCGGGCGTAGCTCAGGGGTAGAGCATAACCTTGCCAAGGTTAGGGTCGTGAGTTCGAATCTCATCGCCCGCTCCAATTCGAAACCAAAAAGGCCGCAGCACACGCTGCGGCCTTTTTGGTTTTCTCGCGACCAGTTCGGGATCAGACGGCGCCGCCCACAACCTCGGGCAGGTCGCTGCGGAGTGGTGCGGCAGGGACACCACTACCCGGCGCCTGAAAACCGTCACGCCGGAAGATTGCGGCAACTTCGGCAAGGATCGCCTGATCAACCCGTTCCAGCGGTGTCAGCGGCCGTTCCTGACGAATTTCGGCCATCGCCGGTGCTGCAATCGCGATATCGGCGCAGGCGGGTTCAGGGCCGTCTTCCTGTCCGGCGGGCAGCATCACGATATCATCCAGAACCAGCGGTCCCTCTGCCGATGCGGCCGCTTCAGCCTTGTCTTCAGCCGCCTGACGGGTGACGCGGGCCATGACATCCGCAACATTGCTGACCGCGGAAAGTGCCAGCTTGCCGATCACATCAGCCCCCACACCCATACCCGCCATCGCATAGAGCGAGGGGATCAGCGCATAGAGATCATCGGTCTCCTCGGCAGGTCGGTCGGTCAGGAGAATCGCGCTGAGGTAAGGGTTTTTCCGCTCACCCGACAGCGCGATGGCGTGGGTCAGTTGCCCGTCCATCCTTTCGTCCATGACCAGCAGGTCAATCGTGTCCACCCGGATCAGCGCATGGGCAACGTCAAGTTTTTCGACACAAAGGATCTGGAATCCCTTGTCCATCAGCGCGCGGGACACCGCACAGGCCGCTTCCGGGTCCTGTCGCAGGATAAGAGCTTTCATCGGATTCTCCTGATAAAATGGCAACTGGATCGCAGTTAACCGGCCAACCCTTAAATTTTGCTGAAAAGACACAGCAGTTTCTGACAGGCTTGGCCCCCGCCCTGCTTTCGGCCTATAGAGCGTTACGAACCACCAAAGGCAGCATCCCATGCGCAAGGCAACAATCACCCGCAAGACCGCCGAGACGGATATCACCGTCACCATCGATCTTGATGGCACAGGCACCTACGACAACCAGACCGGCGTCGGTTTCTTTGACCACATGCTGGACCAGCTGTCGCGCCATGCGCTGATCGACATGACCGTCCGTGCGCAAGGCGACCTGCACATCGACGACCACCACACGGTCGAGGATGTTGGCATCGCCCTTGGTCAGGCGCTGACAGAGGCGCTGGGTGACAAGAAGGGCATCCGCCGCTACGGGTCCTGCCACCTTGCGATGGACGACGCGCAGGTGCGTTGTGCGCTGGACCTCTCGGGCCGTCCCTATCTGATCTGCAACCTTGATCTGCCTTTCGGCAAGATCGGAACGTTCGACACCGAGCTGGTGCGCGAGTTCTTTCAGGCGCTCTCGACCCACGGTGGCATCACGCTGCACATCGACAAACTGCACGGCTTTAACGCCCACCACATTGCCGAGGCGGCGTTCAAGGCTGTCGCCCGCGCGTTGCGTGAAGCGGTCGAGACCGATCCGCGCAAGGCCGATGCGATCCCCT
>CAZOMZ010000209.1:0-3762 GCA_964581065.1 uncultured Loktanella sp.
GAAAGCCGTAGACCACATGCGCGCCCGCCCGTTCCAGCCGCCGCGACTGGCGGATATTGGCGGCCTCGTCAAAGCGGGCCTTCAGTTCGACAAGGGCGGTGACCGACTTGCCGTCCTCGGCTGCTTCGCAGAGCGCCTCGACAATGGGTGACTTCTTGGAGGTGCGGTAGAGCGTCTGTTTGATCGCCACCACATTGGGATCACGCGCGGCCTGTTTGAGGAAACGCACCACCATATCGAAGGTCTCGTAAGGGTGGTGCAGCAGCATGTCCTTTTGCCGGATCGCGGCGAACATGTCGCCGTCATGGTCCTGCACGCGTTCTGGCACGCGCGGGCTGAAAGGCGGCCAGAGCAGGTCGGGCCGCTCATCCAGCACCAGTTCCCCAAGGTCGGCGATGCCGATCAGACCGTCCACCTCGACCACTGTATCCTGTTTCACATGCAGTTCGGACATGATCAGGTCTTGCAGCGCAGACGGGGCACCGGCCGAAATCTTCAGACGCACCACTTCGCCACGCTTGCGGCGTTTCAGGGCGGTTTCGAATTCGCGCACGAGATCTTCGGCTTCGTCCTCGACCTCGAGGTCGCTGTCGCGCAGGACCTTGAAGGCGCAATGCCCCTTGACCTTGTAGCCGGGGAACAAGCGGCTGATCTGCAAGAGCAGCAGTTCTTCCAGTGGCAGGAACCGGTGGCCGGTTTCGGCAGGCAGGGACACAAAACGTGCGATCTGCGGCGGCACCGGCAGAAGCGAACGCAACTGGCGTTTGTCGGTGGGCCGTTCCAGTTGCAGCGCCAGCGCAAAACCTTCGTTCGGCAGGAACGGGAAGGGGTGCGCAGGGTCGATCGCCAGAGGCGACAGCACCGGAAAGACCTGTTCGAGAAAGACATCCTCGAGATATTTGACGTCGTCTTTGGTGACGTCCTCTGCCGTGAGAATATGAATATCCTCGGCGGCCATCAGGCAGTGCAGATCGGCAAAGACATCCTGCTGGCGCGACATCAGGCGGCGCGCGTCCTGATCGATCATTCCCAGCTGTTCGGCAGGGGTGCGCCCGTCGAGGCCGGGGGTCGTGTTGCCCTCGTTGGTCAGCTCGCGCAGGCCTGCGACGCGGACCGTGTAGAATTCGTCAAGGTTGGTGGCCGAGATCGACAGGAACCGCAGCCGCTCCAGCAGCGGCACGCGCGGGTTCTCGGCCTCTTCCAGCACGCGCCAGTTGAACGATAGCCAGCTGAGTTCACGGTTCACGAACCGGTCCGGTGTCTCCAGATCGATGTCGAGCGTGGTAGGGGACGGATAGGCCCCTTCAAGAAAATCTGCGTGTGTCATAGGGTCTTATCAGCCGCAATGATTGCGGTTTGATGACAAGTATCGGCTTGTCACGCCTGCTTGTCCAGTAACTCGGCAGCGAGCGGTTTGCTGATCTTGCGGCCCTGTGCCAGCGAGGCATTGTCAAGCTCGGCCACAATGCGCGCGGCGGCCGCATAGGAGCGTTCGATCCGTGTCGCGAGATACTGCACAAGCTCTGGCTTGGGGATGATCTGGCGGTCGGCAAAAAGCTTCATGATCAGCGCGGTCAGCAAGGCATCGTCGGGATTGTCGATCTCGATCACGGTGGCGGCCTGCATCCGGCTGGCAAGATCGGGCAGGCGGATGGGCCAGCGGGCTGGTGGACGATCCGAGGTCAAAAGCAACAGCCCGCCCGCTGCACGCAGGTTGTTGTGTAGATGAAACAGGGCTTCTTCGGCCTCGGGCGGCAGTTGCTCTACATCCTCGACAATCACGGCGCGGGCACTGGTCTGGAAGGTTTCGGGCAGGTCGGCGGCTGCGATGACGTCGGCATCCTGCGCCGTCCGGAAGATGCGTGCGAGGTGGCTTTTGCCTGCCCCTGTCGGACCGACCAGCGCCAGTTTGCCATCGGGCCATGTCTGCGGTGCTTCGATCATGGCAAAGGCGCGGGCGTTTGCTTCTGACACGAAGAAATCATCGGGCCCCCAGGCGACACCGCTGGGCCAGTCGAATGCAAGCTGGTCAGCCATCATTCGTCCTTGCTGGTGCCGCGATAGAGCAGGCTGCGCTTGTATTGGCTGATGCCCCAGCGTGCGACGACGCCGATCATGGCCGCAATCGGGACCGCGACGAGCATCCCCACAAAACCAAAGAGCGATCCAAAGACCGACAGGGCAAACAGCAGCCAGACAGGATGCAGGCCAACCGACCCGCCGACCAGTTTGGGCGTCAGGATATTGCCTTCCATGAACTGCCCCAGCGCAAAGATACCGGCGACAATGCCGATCCGCAGCCAGTTGGTGCCATAGGTCACCACATCTCCGTCCATGACCTCGACCGAGCCCCAGAACTGGAACAGCGCCAGACCGATGGCGAGGATACCGCCAACCAGTGCGCCGACATAAGGGATAAAGGTGATCAGACCGGCGATGAAGCCGACGATCAGGCCGAAGTTCAGACCGGCCAGCATCAGGGCAACCGCGTAATACGTGCCGAGGATCAGGCAAACCGTGCCTTGCCCGCGGATGAAAGAGGCCAGCGTCTTGTCGATATCGCGCGCCAGCATGCGCACCGTATCCACATGGTCGCGCGGCAGCATGCTGTCGACCTTGGCCGTCATGTTGTCCCAATCGAGCAGCATGTAGAAGGCCACAACGGGCACGATGATCATCAGAACAAGGATGTTGATCAGCCCGACCGCCGAATTGAGGATCCCGTTGACCAGTTCGCCACCCTTTGCCTGAATCGTCTGGCCGATGGCCGAGAGCTGCTGGCTGATCGTGCTTTCGCTGTCCATCAGGTCGGGGAAACGATCAAGCAGCCCGCTGCGCAGCCGGTCGAAAAGCTCGGGCGCGGTGTTGATCAGCATCGAGGTCTGCTGGATCAGCGTCGGGATGACGAGCAGGATCAGCAGGACAAAGACGAATACCGTCACAAGTGTGATCGTCGCCACCGAGGCGGCCCGTGACAGCCCCGCGCGTTCCAGCCGGTCGGCAATCGGGTCGAGACAGTAGGCGATCGCACCTCCCAGCACGAAAGGCAGGATCACATCGCCCAGAAACCACAGCACGATCAGAAAGACCGCCGTTGCGATCCCCCAGTATTTGACCTGATCCCTGACCGGTAGTGCCATCCTGCGTCCCCGCTTTCCGCTTCCAATTAGATGCGACATGCGCTGGCGCGGTGCAAGGGCAGTGCCGGATTTATCTGCTGTTGCGGATCACCGGCGCGCATCTCTGCGCTTGCGGGGGGTGGCGGGGCCGATTACACCGTTCGACGAATTGCAGCCATTCAAAAGGTCGAACCGATGCGTCTCAGCCGCTATTTCCTGCCCGTTCTCAAGGAAACGCCCCGCGAAGCCCAGATCGTCAGCCACCGCTACATGCTGCAGGCCGGCATGATCAAACAGGCGAGTGCCGGCATCTATTCCTGGCTGCCGCTGGGGTTCAAGGTGCTGCGCAAGATCGAGGATATCGTCCACGAGGAACAGGCCCGCGCCGGTCACATCGCGATCCAGATGCCGACGATCCAGTCCGCCGACCTCTGGCGCGAAAGCGGGCGCTATGACGCCTATGGCGAGGAAATGCTGCGCATCAAGGACCGTGGCGGCCGCGAGATGCTGTTTACGCCGACAGCCGAGGAACTGGTGACGGATATCTTCCGCGCCCATGTGACCAGTTATAAAGACCTGCCGCTGACCCTTTACCAGATCCAGTGGAAGTTCCGTGACGAGGTCCGCCCCCGTTTCGGCGTGA
>CAZOMZ010000210.1:0-3762 GCA_964581065.1 uncultured Loktanella sp.
GTTGTCCCAGATGTCCGGCATTTGCCCGTCATAGCGCTCGTCGAGGTGGTTGAGCGATTGGCCCGCGCTGGCCATCACGCGCACCGGTTCGTCATCGAGGATCAGACGCATCAGATCAAAGAAATGGCAGCACTTTTCGACCAGAGTGCCGCCTGTCTTGGCGTTAAAGCGGTTCCAGTCGCCGATCTTGGGCAGGAAGGGGAAGCGATGCTCGCGGATCGTCAGCATCTTGATCCCGCCCGTTGCCTGTTCGGCCTGCGAAATCAGGGCGGCTACAGGCGGCATGTAACGGTGCTCCATCGCGACCCAGACAGGGTGCGGGTAGTCTTTGAACGTCTCATCCAGCACAGCCGCATCCTCGGGATTTGTATAGAGCGGCTTTTCACACAGGATCGGCATGGGTCGTGTCGCCACGATTTTTTGCAACTGCTCGACGTGCAGATAGTTGGGGCTGACGATCACGACAGCGTCGAGGTCAGGATAGGCCAGTAACTCGTCCAGTGAAGCCGCGACATGGGCTTCCTGCGCGAGTGTAGCTGCCGACTCTGCCAGTTCTGCCACCGGGTCATAGACCACCGACACCTTGCCCGACGGCAGCAGATTGATGTTCTGGATATGCTCGCGGCCCATCATGCCGCAACCGATCAGACCGTAATGAACCATGTCCACGATGTTTACCCTTTTCCCATACGTGAGATGTAGTTGGCGCGACTGGCGTCATACCATGTGCGCGAAAATTCGGCCGCTTCCTTGGCGGCAGTGCGGCTGACCCGCGTGATATATCCGGTTGTGGTGCCTGCGGGCAGATGGAACGCGGGCGGCGTCCAGTCGGGCAGGACATCCACGCCGATCCGGTCCTCGACCGCAGCAATGAGCAAGCCCAATTCATGCCGATAGAAATGGTAGAGCGAGTCCGTCAGATCACCGACCGACACAGCCTCGCGCCAACCTGCATCAAGCCAGATTTCCTCAAGGGCGATCAGCACATCACCCAGGTAACGCAGACGGCGGATGCGGTGCCCCTCGGCATGACCGCCCAGTGCGGCGAATTCATCCGGTTTCGGCAGGCGGTCCACCGACAGTACCTTGGCGCGCGGCAGCCCCCCGCCCTGCAACAACTCCAACCGGAAGAAGGCATAGACGCTTTCCACCGCAGGACGGTGCCGCACATAATTGCCAGAGCCTTGAATACGGTCGAGCAACCCCTTGGCCTCGACATCCGCCAGTGCCTTGCGCAGCGTTCCCACGGCGACACCCAGGTCATCCGCCATATCCCGCTCCGGCGGCAGGCGTGCACCATCGACAAGTCGGCCAGCAGCAATCTCGCGGATCAGCATTTCACTGAGCTGGATGAACTTCGGAAGTTCGGAAGACTGCGCCAATGCGTTTCCCTCCCAACCGCACGACTCAAATTGATACAGTATTGATACAGATCAATGCAAATGCTACGCAAGAGGAAAGACGGGACACCTGGGGAGGGAATCAATGACTGTCGTGCCGGTGACAAGCGCCGATCTGGACGCCGCAGAAGTCTCTTGGTTTTCAGCACTTTGCTCTGATGATTACCAGTTCCTCGGGGTGCCTGACGGCGACCTGCGGTCCTCGTGGGAGCATTGCCGCGATATCGCGCTGACCGCAGAAAAGCAGGGTTTCCGCAATATCCTTGCACCGTCCTCCTATCAGGTCGGACAGGATACATTGTCTTTTGTCGCAGGCATGGCGCCGCTGACAGAGCGCATCAATTTCCTCGCTGCAATTCGCTGCGGTGAGGTTCAGCCGATCATGCTGGCCCGCACCATTGCGACGCTCGACCATATGCTGAAGGGCCGCCTGACACTGAACGTGATCAGTTCGGATTTCCCCGGTGAAGTGGCACCCAGCGCCTACCGCTACAAGCGCAGCCACGAGGTGGTCGAGATCCTGCGCAAGTGCTGGACGCAGGACGAAGTCAGCTACGACGGCGAGATCTACCAGATCTCCAACCTGACAACCGATCCCGCGCGCCCTTATCAGCAAAACGGCGGCCCACTGCTCTATTTCGGGGGTTACTCGCCCGACGCGCTCGAACTCTGCGGGGCGCAATGTGACGTTTACCTGATGTGGCCTGAGACAAAGGACATGCTGGAACAGCGGATGAAAGACGTGAACGAACGCGCCGCTGCCCACGGGCGCACCCTCGACTACGGCCTGCGCGTGCACATGATCGTCCGCGACACCGAGGCCGAGGCCAAGGAATACGCAGACTACATCGCCTCCAAACTGGATGATGAATACGGCAAGCTGATCCGCGACCGCGCCCACGACAGCATCAGCCTTGGCGTCTCACATCAGGCGCGCGCACGCGAACTGGCCGACAAATACGGCTACACCGAACCCGGCCTCTGGACTGGCGTGGGTCGTGCACGCTCGGGCTGTGGTGCGGCACTGGTCGGATCAACCGACCAGATCCTCAGCAAGATCGAAGACTACAAGAAAATGGGCATCCGCGCCTTTATCTTCTCTGGCTACCCGCACATCGACGAGGCCGAGCATTTCGGCAAGCGCGTCATGCCCGCGTTGAAGACCTGCTCGCTGCCGCATGAATACGGCCGCGTGCCGTCCGAGACACCAGCAACACCACTTGGAAACGGAGTCCGCCGCTAATGGATCGCATCAAGATCACCGACGACCTCTCTTTCAGCCGCATCGTCTATGGGATGTGGCGTCTGGGCGACGACAGCGACACCTCGCCCGCCCATGTGCAGGCCAAGATCGAAGCCTGTCTGGAACAGGGCATCACCACGATGGATCAGGCCGACATCTACGGCGGCTATGAGGCCGAAGAGGTCTTGGGCAATGCACTGCGTGCCGCCCCTGCCCTGAAGGACCAGATCGAGATCGTCACCAAATGCGATATCGTCGCCCCCGCTGGCCGCTATGCCGACGCGCGGGTCAAGTATTACGACACCAGCCGCGCGCATATACTCGCTTCCGTCGATCACTCGCTGCGCCTGATGGGTGTGGACAAGATCGACACGCTGCTCGTCCATCGCCCCGATCCGATGATGGACCACCACGAGACCGGTGCCGCCCTAGACGAGGTCGTAGCCTCAGGCAAAGTCCGCACTGTCGGTGTGTCCAATTTCAAACTGCACGACTGGACGCTGCTGCAATCGGCGATGAAGACACAACTGGTCACCAACCAGATCGAACTCTCGCTTTCGGCGCATCAGGGTTTCACCAACGGCGACGTCGCCTACCTACAAGAGCGCAACGCGCCCATCATGGCTTGGTCGCCACTTGGTGGCGGCAGCCTGATGACCGGCTCAGGTGCCGTGCAGGATGCCATGGCCGCCGTGGCCGGGGCCAATGGCGTTGATAATGCCGCCGTTGCAGTGGCCTGGCTGCTTGCCCATCCGGCGAGCATCATTCCGGTGATGGGTACGAATAACCTTGACCGGATCAAGACACTCTCCGACGCTACGAAAGTGAAGATGGACCGGCAGACCTGGTTCGAACTCTATACAGCCGCTCTCGGCCACGAGGTTCCATAATGGACGCAGGCACTATCGCCACTTTCGATCCCAGCACAGACAGCGACAGCTTTCGCGGGGCGCTTGGCACATTCGTCACCGGCGTCACTGTGGTGACCACAGACAGCCCCGAAGGCCCTGTTGCCATCGTGGCCAACAGCTTTGCAAGCGTGTCGCTTGATCCGCCGCTGGTGCTCTGGTCGCCTGCAAAATCCTCGCGCCGGTTTGAACATTTCGCAGGCTCACGGCG
>CAZOMZ010000211.1:0-3759 GCA_964581065.1 uncultured Loktanella sp.
CGAGACCTACCGCATTGCGGGCGGCGAAGCAGGGATGCGCCATTTCATTGAACAGTTCGGGCCCTGCCTGTCGTGGCCATGGACCAAGCTGATGGATGTGCCGGAGCTGACCGAGGAATTGATCGACCAGATCGCCGACCAGTCGGACGCACAGTCGGGCCAGTTCTCGATCCGCGAGCTGGAGCGCACCCGCGACAACAACCTTGTGACGATCCTGCGCGGCCTCAAGGCGCAGGATTGGGGCGCGGGCAAGCTGCTCAACGCACAGGACCAGCGCGTTGCGGGCACACCTGCGCTGCCAGTGGACCTGAGCCAGCCGATCGTGACAGTTGAGCGGGCGGTGCCGCTCGACTGGACCGACTACAACGGCCATATGAACGAAGCGCGCTATCTACAGGCCTTTGGCGATGCGACCGACCGCATGATGCTGCTGGTAGGGTGTGATGCCGAGTATATCGCGACGGGCGGTAGCTACTTCACCGCCGAGACCCATATCCGCCACCTTGACGAGGTGCATGCGGGTGCGGTGATCCGCATCGAAACGCAGGTGCTGCTGAGCGAGGGCAAGAAGATGCACCTGTTCCACCGCATGTTTGCGGGTGACAGGGAACTGGCGACGGGCGAGCATATGCTGATCCATGTCAGCCTCGAAACCCGCCGCGCATCTGAACCTGCCCCGCATCTGGCCGAGACACTTGCGCGCGTCGCTACAGCCCATGCAGCACTTCCCCGCCCGGAAGGCGCGGGCAAGGCCGTGGGCGTCAAAGGCTAACCGACCGAGGTGATCAGCCCGTTGAAGTAGCCGGCAAGGTCACGCTGGCTGATGCTGGCCTCGCGGACCAGATGGTCAAAATGGGTGGTGATCGCGGCAACCCGCTGGGTGTCGCGGAAGACAAGATAGTTCCGACCGATATAGATCACCGCAAGCAACGGCCCGAAGACCGTGATCGGTGCGGAGAAAAGCTTGCGCTGGTCATAAAGGTGCAGGCGCAATGTCGGGTAAAGCTGCGCATGCAGGTCGCGCAGATGGGCCAGCTCGCTGCGGCGCACATGCGCCGAAAGGCCACTATAATAGCCGGTCGCCTGCGCAAAGCTTTCCAGTTCAGACAGCGGCAGCGCGATCTCGTAGTCTGATCTTGCACTGCGCATCCAGTTCAGACGGTCGCGCGCGGCCCCGATAGCCTGATCAATCGTCTTGCCCAATGAGGGCGCATATTCCCAGCGCAGGAACTCCTCGGTCTTAAGCATATCTGGCAAACCGGCAGGCACATGGCGGATCTTGTAGCCGGCTGCTTCCTGATGCCACGCGAAGATCTGGTCATCGACCATCGCGCGCGGTGCCTCGGTCATGGCAATGGCGCTGGCAACAAGGTCAGTCGCAAGCTCGGGACGGTCGGACAGGCCCAGCAGCCAGTCCGAACTGACCCCCAAAGCCGACGCACATTCCGCCACCAGTTGTCCGTTGGGGAGCCGCGCGCCCTTGTCCTTGAGCAATTGCGACAGGGTCGAGCGGTCCACGCCCGTTGCACGGGCCAGCGCGCTCTGCGACAGGCCCGCCTGCGCCAGTGCTGCGGTCAGCCGTTCGCGGAAGAGTTGGGCCCGATCGCGTTTGTCGATTTTTGTCACCATGGTTCTATATAGTCACATCTGGCGGATTTTGTGAACTACTCTCCAAATGGTTCACGGGCGCGTGATCGCCTAGTGTTTCCGCCATGGGACAGAAACACATGGCAAACCAAGTTGGAATTGAGTGGCCAACGATTGCCTTGATTGTGATCTGTTACGCCGGTTGGGGTCTCGCGTTGTGGTGGCTTCCACTCACCCCCGGCATTGTTTTTGTCGGTGTCCTGATTGCCTTGCATGCTTCCCTGCAACACGAGGTGATCCACGGACATCCCTTTCAGCGTCAGTGGCTGAATGATCTGATGATTTGCCCGCCACTGATGCTGACGGTGCCATATGCGCGGTTCAAGGCGACACATCTTGCCCATCACTATGACGAAGTGATCACAGATCCCTACGACGATCCCGAAAGCAATTTTCTGGACGGCGGAACATGGGAACGGTTGCCGGCTCTGGTGCGGCTTCTTCTGCAATTCAACAATACGGTTCTGGGGCGTGTGACGCTCGGGCCGCTGGTGGGAACGGTTGCCTTCTTGCTGTCCGAGTGGCGGATTCGCGATGCGGTCGTCATCCGTGGATGGCTTTGGCATTTGCCTGCTGTGGCGTTGGTTCTGGCTGTTGTCATCGCCTCGCCCATGCCGCTGTGGGCCTATCTGATTGCCGCCTATATTGGCATGGCGATCCTCAAGGTCCGCACTTACCTCGAGCATCAGGCGAATGAACGCGCCAGCGGGCGCAGTGTGATCGTCGAACGGGGCGGCATCTTCGGGTTCCTGTTTCTCAACAACAACCTGCATGTCGTCCATCACATGCACCCACGGGTGCCGTGGTATGCGCTGCCCGCGGTCTACCGCAAACGCAAGGCCCACTATCTGCGTCGCAACGGCGGGTATTTCTATGCCTCTTATGGCGAGGTCTTCCGGCGCTATTTTCTGAGGGCCAAGGATCCGGTCGCACATCCGCTCTGGCGGCGCTAGCCCGATAGGGGCATAGGGGGATCATGGAACTCTGGGTCCTCATCACCATCGGTGCCGCGACGGCGCAAACCTTTCGCTTCATGCTGCAAAAGCGGCTGACGGGCATGGCGCTCTCGACGGCGGGGGCGACTTTTGCGCGGTTTATCTATTCGTCACCGCTGGTGGCAGTGATTGCCTTTGCTTACGCGCAGACGTCGGGGCAGGGTGCGCCTGTCATTCCCGCCGGTTTCTGGCCTTACGCCATTGCGGGCGGTGCCTCGCAGATTTTGGCGACGATGTGCGTTGTTGCCCTGTTCAAGCATCGCAACTTCGCCGTGGGCATCACGTTCAAGAAGACCGAAGTCCTGCTGAGCGCGCTCTTCGGGTTCCTGATCCTTGGGGATGTGTTCACGCCAATGACAATCCTTGCGATGGTCGTCGGACTAAGCGGTGTACTGCTGCTCTCTGATCCGCCAGAGAGCGTCGGCCCATGGCGGAAACGCATTTTCAACCGTGCAACCGCGCTTGGCCTTGGGGCAGGGGTCCTCTTCGGGATCTCCGGCAACGGTTATCGCGGCGCGTCGCTGTCGCTCGGCGATGGAGATGTCTTCTACCGCGCGATTGTGACGCTGGCGGTGGTGACGGCACTGCAAACGCTGACCATGACGCTCTGGCTTGTCTGGCGCGAACGGGGCGAGGTGATGCGCGTCCTGCGGGCCTGGCGCGTGGCGGGGCTGGTGGGGCTGACCAGCATGATCGGTTCGATCTGCTGGTTCACGGCCTACACGATGCAGAACGCGGCATATGTAAATGCCGTCGGCCAGATCGAACTGCTGTTCTCGCTGATCATCGGCGCCTTCGTCTTTGGCGAGAAGGTCACAGCGCGCGAATGGCAGGGGTTGGTCCTGCTGACGGCCAGCATCGTGATGCTGGTGTTGCTACTTTAGAGAACCGGACGTCCGCCCAGACGTGTCACAAGATGGGTCTCGTCGTCATTGCGAAAGAACGGGACCGAGGCAACGGCACCGCCCTGCGCAATATGGCTGACAAGTTCGGCCAGCACGACCTGCGTGATGAACGGCAGATCGAACCGGCGTGCTTCGGTTAATGGCACCCACTGCAGATGCGACAGCTCGTCCTCGGCATATGAGAAATCGTCAGGATCGCTCAGAAGCTGATC
>CAZOMZ010000212.1:0-3754 GCA_964581065.1 uncultured Loktanella sp.
GGTATTCTTGGGGTCACTCCGGCAGAAGAGATGCGTTAACGCACGGGCTGCCGGAACTGACAAACGACAGACCCCGAGAAGCCACAAGGCATGGGGCGGAGTGAGGCAGAGATGGCAGTATACGATGAGGGGTTCGCCCCGCACGCGGAGACTCCGCGGTTTTCCAATCTGATGAACTATGCAGGCGCAGCCTTGTCGCTTGCGTTGATCGTGGGTGTCGGTGTCTGGGGCTACAAGCTTGTGGTCCGTGATGTCAGCGGCATTCCTGTGGTCCGCGCGATGGAAGGCGACATGCGCGTCTTGCCCGATAATCCGGGCGGTGCCGTCGCTTTGCACACCGGACTGGCCGTCAACGAAGTCGCCGCTCTGGGCGAGGCGGGTGGCCCCGAAGACGTTCTTGTGCTTGCCCCGCGTGACAGCGGGTTGGCGCAGGAAGACCTTGTTGTTCAACGCGCCCCTGAGAGCGCTGATCTGCCAGAGGCCACGACAGCAACCGAAGTCGCTTTGGATGTCACGGATACCTCTGCCGAGGCCGCACCTGCCGCTGAACTGGACGAGATTGCATTGCTGGCCGAACTGCTTGCCGCGACCCCGGTCACGCCACCCGTGGCGACCGATCCGTCGCTGGTTGCAGCCTCGGTGCCCGGCGTGCGCACCTCGATCCGCCCGATCCAGCGCCCTGCATCGCTTGCCACTGCCCGCGTGATCCCGGCAGCGGCCGCAACATCCGAAGTCGCCATCAACACCGCAGCCTTCCCTGTGGGCACCAATCTGGTCCATCTGGGCGCCTATGCGTCCCCGGCCGAAGCTGCTGATGCATGGACGCGTCTGGAACGCCGTTTGGGTCAGTATCTGGCCGGCTACGAACGCGTGATTCAGGTCAGCAACCAGTCAGGCGGCACATGGTATCGCCTGCGCGCGAGCGGGTTTGAAGACCGCGCCGAGGCCCGCCGCCTGTGCGCCGTGTTGCAAGCCGAATTTGCCGAGTGCATCGCCGTGGTGACAAACTAGGTGGGCGTCACCGCCGCAATTTTCGGAGTTGAAGGGACCGCGCTGACCGATTGGGAGCGTGGTTTTTTCAGGGAACAGCCGCCCTTTGGTTTCATCCTGTTCGCGCGGAATATTGATACGCCTGATCAGCTCCGTCGGCTGACAGACGATCTGCGCCAGATCACCGTCGATTTCACACCGGTCCTGATCGATCAGGAGGGCGGGCGGGTCCAGCGGATGCGCGCGCCGCATTGGCGCGAATACCTGCCTGCCTTGGACCAGATGGAGCGTGCACGCGATCCACTGCGCGCAATGTGGGTCAGAAACCGCTTGATTGCCGCTGAATTGATGGCTGTGGGGATCACCGCCAATTGCACGCCTCTTGCCGATATCGCGACATCGCTGACCCACCCTGTCTTGCGCAATCGTCTTTATGGCAGCGATGCGGAAACGGTGATCGCGGCAGCCCGCGCCTGTGTTGATGCCAACCTGCACGGCGGTGTGCTGCCTGTGTTGAAGCATATTCCCGGGCATGGCCGCGCGTCGATGGACAGCCATCTGGAACTGCCGCGGGTGGATACGTCCTATGCAGAACTTTCAGCCACTGATTTTGCACCCTTCAAGGCTTTGGCCGATCTCCCGATGGGCATGACGGCGCATATCGTCTTTTCTGATATCGATCCCGCCGGACCCGCAACAACATCTGCCAGAATGATCAAACTGATCCGCGAAGAGATCGGTTTCAGTGGTCTTTTGATGACCGACGATCTGTCTATGGAGGCGCTGTCAGGGACGGTTTCCGAGCGATCAGCCGCAGCCATCGCCGCAGGTTGTGATGTGATCCTGCATTGCAACGGCAAAGCCGATGAGATCGCTGCTGTAACAGCGACCGCGGGGACCTTGTCCAAGCAGGCAATCATTCGCGCTCATCGTGCCGTTACGACTGCGAAGCCCCCGCAAAACATTGACATCCCCGCGCTGGAAGCCGAACTTGAAGCGCTACTAGGCTAGGGGCACATGCAGGGCGAAGAGTTTCAGGAAGACACGGTCAGTGTCAGCGATCGTATGGCCGCTGAAGCCCTCATCGTGGATGTGGGGGCTTTCGAGGGCCCGCTTGACCTGTTGCTGACCCTGTCGCGGACGCAGAAGGTTGATCTGCGCCAGATTTCTATCCTCGCTCTGGCCGAGCAGTATCTGGCTTTCGTCGAGAAAGCCAAACAGCTGCGGCTTGAGCTGGCTGCCGACTATCTGGTGATGGCGGCGTGGTTGGCGTTTCTGAAGTCTCGTCTGTTGTTGCCCCCTGATCCGACCGAAGAAGGCCCTTCAGGCGAAGAACTGGCCGCGCATCTGGCCTTTCAACTGGAGCGCCTGCAAGCCATGCGCGAAGCGGCTGCCAAGCTCATGGCCCGTGACCAGCTGGGCCGCGAGGTGTTTCAGCGCGGTATCCCCGAAACCTATGAACGGGTGAAGACGGTGAGCTATACCGCCACGCTGCTCGATCTGATGCAAGGCTATGCCCGCATTCGCACACGCGACGATTTCCGCCCGTTCGTCATGGATCGCCAGCATGTCATGACGATGGAACAGGCGCTGGAACGGATGCGCGGGCTGATCGGCTTTGCAGGTGACTGGACCGATATTTCGCAATATCTGCCGGATGGTTGGGACAGCGACCGCCAGCGCGTGCGGTCAACGACCGCTGCCACCTTTGCCGCGTCACTGGAACTGGCCAAGGAAGGCAAGATTGAAATCCGGCAGGGCGAAAACTTTGCCCCCATCCAAATCCGCAAGAGAGAACCGCGTGATGAGTAAGGACAAGGCGCAACCCAACGACAGCCTTTTCGAAGCCCCGCCAATGGGCGAACAGGAACGTATGGTCGAGGCGATCCTGTTTGCCACCGCCGATCCGGTCACCGTGACCGAACTGGTCGGGCGCATGCCACACGGCTGCGATCCGGCCGAGGCGCTTGCCCGCCTGCGTAAACGCTACGAGGGCCGTGGGGTGAATATCGTGAAGATCGGTGATGCCTGGGCGATCCGCACAGCGCCCGACCTTGGCTTCCTGATGCAGAAGGAAACCGTCGAGACCCGCAAACTGTCCCGCGCCGCGATCGAGACACTGGCCATTGTGGCCTACCATCAGCCCGTGACCCGCGCCGAAATCGAAGAGATTCGCGGGGTCAGCGTCAGCCGTGGGACGATCGACCAGTTGATTGAACTTGAATGGATTCGCTTTGGTCGCCGCCGGATGAGCCCCGGCCGCCCCGTGACATTTGTGGTCACGCAAGGCTTCCTTGACCACTTTGGCCTTGAAAGCGCACGCGACCTGCCGGGGCTGAAGGAATTGCGCTCTGCTGGTCTGCTGGAAAGCCGCCCGCCGCCCGGGTTGTCATCGCTTACCGAGAGCGAAGATGACGCCGATGATGACGATAATCAGGTCGAGATGTTTGAAGAATGAGCAGGGACGCTTATCTACGCATCAGCCGCAGGGAGTTGCCGCAATGAATATGAACCGACTGATCAATATGGGCCTACGGATGCTGATGAACAAAGGCGTCGAAGTGGCCGCCCGCAAAGGCAAGAAGCCCGAGGATATGACACCGGAAGAACGTCAGGCCGCGCGCAACACGCAAGCCAACGCCAACAAGGCGCGGCGTGGACTTGGGATCGCACGCAGGTTTATGCGCTAGGGCAGGGCCTCAGGACTTGAAGTGCTTGGACAGTTTCAGCCCCTGTCCCTGATAGTTCGACTTGATCTCGCGAC
>CAZOMZ010000213.1:0-1446 GCA_964581065.1 uncultured Loktanella sp.
CCTTGCCTGTCCCCGCGCGTACCTTGGCGTTAAGATCTGGGATCTGTCCAGCCATAGTATTTCTCCAAAATGTAGGGGCCCGCCTCCAAGGGTGTCCGAGCCCGATGAAGCCTGCGCTATAGGGCGTTTGTGACAGAATGAAAAGAGGTTTTATCACCCTAAATCACTTTGGGAGTTGCTTTGGACAGAATTCCATTTCACCCATGCGCGCATGTCAATTATCAGCGCCCTCCATGTCTCGCGACGCCCCGCAACTGCCTTCGTGATTGTCGGTTTGTTCTGGGGATGTTTCGCGGCTTATGTGCCGGTCATCAAGGCCCAGCTCGGGGCCTCTGATGCGCTGTTTGGCACGCTGCTTCTGGGGTCTGCCCTCGGGCTGGTTTCCGCCATGTGGCTTGCACCGCGCGCTGACCGCGTGCTGGGTGCACGCGGAATGCAGGTCGCAGCGGTCATGCTTGCGGTGGCCTGGCTGGTGCCGGGGCAGATGACTGTGCCGCTGCTTTTTGCGGCCTCCATCGCTTTTGTCGGGCTGGCGTCGGGTTTGCTCGACGTGGTGATGAACGCCCGCGTCAGCGAGCTTGAGGCCCGTCACGACCGTCCCTTGATGAATGCCAATCACGCAATGTTCTCGGTTGCCTATGCCGTCGGGGCGCTGGTTGTCGGCGTCACGCGCGAGGCAGGGATACCGCCCGCGCCGGTCTTTGCCGGCTTCGGGGTGGTGACGCTGTTCCTGCTGCCGATGTTGCGGATGGATGTGACCTTTGTCACGGCCGATGAGGGCTATGCGGGCCGCTATCCGGTCGTGCCGATCCTGATCTGTGGTGCGATCGTCCTTGTCGCCTTTATGTCCGAGGCCACGGTCGAGGCATGGTCGGCGCTGCATATCGAACGCACCTTGGGGGGCGGCGCTGCCGAGGGTGCCTTGGGGCCTGCGATGCTGGGTCTGACGATGGCTGTCGGTCGGTTCTCGGGGCAGGCGGTGTCAGAGCGGTTTCGCGAGGTCAACGTCGTGATCGGTGCGGCACTCATGTCTTCGGGAGGGGCGGTTGTTGCAGCTTTGGCGCAGACACCTAGCATGGCCTATCTGGGTTTCGGGATCTTGGGACTGGGTGTGTCCGTGATTGGTCCGCTTGGTCTGGCGTTGGTGGGCAAGATGGTCCCGCCTCACCTGCGCACCGAAGCAATCAGCCGAACCGCCGTGATCGGGTTTTCCGGGTTCTTCTTTGCGCCGGTCCTGATGGGGTGGGTCTCTGAAGGATTTGGTCTGCGGGTCGCATTTGCAGGAGTGGCAGCCGTTCTGCTTTTGGCGGCACCGCTGGCCATGGTTGCTGCGAACCGCCCGATCGCGCCAAAGCCAAAATAGAAAAGAGGGCCAGTCGGCCCTCTTTTGCATCGCAGTTCATCCTCGATGAACCCACCGAGACTCAGGCAGGGTTCGCTTGGATC
>CAZOMZ010000213.1:1546-3727 GCA_964581065.1 uncultured Loktanella sp.
CGACGAACCGGCGGGGGCCATTTCCTCTTCGACGACCACGGGTGCTTCCATGATCTGGTCGGAGAGGCCACCCGCAAATGATGCGGTGGACAGCGCCGAAATTGCGACAGTTGCTACAAGCATTTTGATGGTCTTCATTTGGAAACCCTTCCCCTGGATCAAGACTGAACAAAAATAGAATACGATCACTTTGCCGATGCAGCGGACTCAGTCAATGGTTGGCGGGGAGACTGCGCAACCAGATGTGTTCGATTTGCCGACTATGCTGGCAACTGGCAAGGGCTACAGCCTCCGGTGATGAACCTGCACACATGCGGGATGACCGTGGAAAGCATGAAAAAAGGCAGCCACCGTAATGTGACTGCCTTTCATCATCGGTGCCAGAAATCGGCAATGAATAAGTGGGTGCTGCCTCAACAAACAGTTTTGGCCTGACGTGGCATTCAGGATGCCGAAGCGAGTAGGATGAGACCTACTGAATGCTTTCCATGCCGTCAGAGCAGCCCAGTTCGCATTTTTCATTCCTATTCTCGCCGCCGTCTCCGGACCCTGCCCCAAGCAGGAGCAGCCCAAGAATGCCAAGCACGATCAGCGATGGATCAATCGACGAACCGGCGGGGGCCATTTCCTCTTCGACGGCCACAGGCGCTTCCATGATCTGGTCAGACAGACCGCCGGCGAACGCTGGCGTTGTCAAAGCAAGAATGGCGGCAGCAGCGGTCAGCTTATTCAATACACGCAAGTTATTTCCTTCCCTCGTAAAATCATGAGCGATTTTTTGCTCGTGGTAACCATTTGTCAGCAATTCTAAGGGGTCAAGTCCTACACGCCATTTCAAAAGAAAAAAGGCAGCCACCGCGAGGTAGCTGCCCTGATTACAGGCTCATTGAGCCGGTAAATCTTAGTCGTCGTTGCCCATGTTGGCGGCCAGCAGCAGAGCTGCAAGGATGCCGACAACGATCAGAGTTGGGCTGACCGAAGAACCGGCAGGAGCCATTTCTTCTTCTACGACAACTGGTGCTTCCATGACTTCGTCAGCCATGCCGCCAGCAAAAGCGGTTGTGGACAGTGCTGCGATTGCTGCAGCTGCTGCGAGTGTTTTGGTGATGCGCATTTTGATGCTCCTCATTGAACTTTACTGGCCGCGTCGGCCAAACCTGGCGCGACCGGAACCGATCCTTGGCTTACCTGATTTCACCGCAGCGTCAATATATGGCACAAAATCAGTGGCTAATCTCTTGCACCTGTGGCGGAAATATCGTGTGAAGCCGTTATTTGGCCCGTTCGTTCTGTTGAACAGCCGCCCAGACCAGCAGGACGGCCAATGTGGTGATCAGAATATCCGTTGAGCCGGCTGAGGATGAGGCCGGGGCAAGGACGGGTTCGGGTGCGGGCGTTGGCGGGGCCAATTCCTCGGCAAGGACTGGCGCGGTCGCTGCGGAGGCGATCGTTGAGGCGACCAGGAAGGCTTTGAAATGTCTCATTTTGTCCCCTCTCGACCGCCTAGGATTGCCAGCGACCTTCAAAGTCGTCGGGGACCAGCAGGATATCCCGGTCAAGCGCATTGACGTCCCGCCGACCGCAAAGCGCCATCGTCAGGTCCAGCTCTTTATGGATCACTTCCAGCGCCTTGGTTACCCCTTTTTCGCCCATTGCCCCGAGGCCGTTCACGAATGCGCGCCCGATGTAGGTGCCCTTGGCCCCCATCGCGAGCGCTTTCAGCACGTCCTGACCAGAGCGGATGCCGCTGTCGAGGTGGACTTCGACCTTGTCGCCGACCGCATCCATGATGGCCGGCAGCGCGCGGATCGAGGAAAGCGCGCCATCAAGCTGGCGGCCACCATGGTTCGAGACGATGATCGCATCTGCCCCAAGCTCGGCTGCTTTGCGTGCATCGTCGGCGTCCAGAATACCCTTGAGGATCACCGGCCCGCCCCACATCTTCATCAGCTGTGCAACACGGTCCCAGTCGAGCGCGTGGTCAAAGGCTTCTGCGGTCCATGACGCAAGCGATGACGGGTCCGAGACGCCTTTGGCATGCCCGACAATGTTGCCGAAGAACCGTCGTTTGGTCTGCAGCATCTCGATCCCCCACGGCCATTTGGTCGCGAGGTTGGCCATGCTGGCAAGCGTGAACTTCGGCGGTGCGGACAGGCCGTTTTTGAGGTCCTTGTGCCGCTG
>CAZOMZ010000214.1:0-3703 GCA_964581065.1 uncultured Loktanella sp.
GTTTCTGCGTTTCGCTACCAGTTGATTCTTGGAATGTCAACAAAGCTGACGTATTCTTACCGCAAGTTGAGGGAGGGTCACGGATGAATCAGGGACTGCCGCCGCAGATGGGGCAAAGCCTGCTGTTCCTGACGGACGAACAGTTGCGCAAGGGAATCGAGGCGATGTTCTTCGCCTATCGCGGCTTTACTGCCGACCCCGACCGCATCCTTGCCGACAAGTCCTATGGCCGCGCCCATCACCGTGCGATCCACTTTATCAACCGCAGCCCGGGGACGACGGTGAACAACCTTCTGTCCATCCTTGGTGTGACAAAACAATCGCTTAATCGTGTCTTGCGCACCTTGATCGAAGACGGTTTGGTGGAAAGCAGCGTTGGAAAACGGGATAAGCGCGAACGGCATTTGCACCTGACAGCGGAAGGTGCAGCGCTGGAGCGTGCCTTGTCGGATGCCCAGCGCGACCGGATGCGGGCGGCCTATCGGGCGGCAGGTCCGGCGGCGGTGGCCGGTTTCCGGCAGGTGCTGGAGGCGATGATGGATGATGATGCGCGTCAGCATTACGAAGCGATGAAGGACCGTTTGGAATGAGTAGCGACGACGCCCACCTCCTGATTGTCGATGATGACGAACGCATCCGTGGCCTGCTGCAGAAGTTCCTGATCCGCTCGGGGTTTCTGGTATCGACCGCCCGCGATGCGGCCCACGCCCGCCGTATTCTGTCGGGGCTCGAGTTCGACCTGATCGTGATGGATGTCATGATGCCGGGCGAGGACGGGATATCGCTCTGCCGAGACCTGCGCCAGAAGATGACCACGCCGATCATGCTGCTGACGGCCAAGGGTGATACGGGTGACCGGATCACTGGGCTGGAGGCGGGGGCGGATGACTATCTGGCCAAACCGTTCGAGCCCAAGGAGTTGCTGCTGCGTATCAATGCGATCTTGCGCCGTGTGCCTGCGGCCGAGCCTGCGGTCGTGCTGCCGAAGGTGCTGAACCTCGGCCCGTGTCGCTATGACATCGAGCGTGGCGAGATGTGGCATGGCGACAAGCTGGTCCGGTTGACGGCGACAGAAAGCCAGCTCATGCGCATCTTTTCGGGCTGTCCCGGAGAGGCGGTCACGCGGACGCGGTTGGTCGAAGAGCTCAGCCGCTCGGGCGGGCAGACGCAGGAACGCGCGGTTGACGTGCAGATCACCCGCCTGCGCCGCAAGATCGAGGTTGATCCCAAGCAGCCGCGCTATCTGCAGACGGTGCGCGGTGCCGGGTATATGTTGTCGCCTGAATAGGGCTTGGGTCCGAAAGAGCTTAATGCCTTCGGCGAAGGTATTTTCGAACATGAGAAGCTTGTAGTTGCGCGCCGAATTGGGTCTGTTGGCGCCATGACGACTGCTTTGATCACACATGAAGAATGCGACGGCCATGTCACCCCGCCGGGTCATCCCGAACAGGTTGCGCGGCTTGATGCAGTGCTGGGCGCGCTGGAGGGGATGGACCTGACGCGCGTGAAGGCTCCGCTGGCCGCCGATGACGATCTGTTGCGGGCCCATCCGAAATCTCACATTGATGCGGTAAGGGCGGCGGCCCCGACCGAAGGATGGCGGTCGCTTGATGCCGATACCCATATGTCGGCAGGCACGCTGGCGGCGGCCTATCGTGCCGCCGGTGGTGTTGTGCGGGCCGTCGATATGGTGCTGGGGGGCGAGGCGCAGAATGCTTTTGCCGCCGTGCGCCCGCCCGGCCACCATGCCGAGCGCGAGACCGCGATGGGGTTCTGTTTTTTCGGCAATGTCGTGGTGGGCGCGCGCCATGCGCTGGATCATCACGGGTTGTCGCGTGTCGCCATTGTCGATTTCGACGTGCATCACGGCAACGGCACGCAGGATCTGGTCGAGGACGATCCGCGCATCCTGTTCTGCTCGTCCCATCAGTCACCACTCTACCCCGGCACGGGTGCTGCGCATGAGACCGGTTGCGGCAATATCCTGAATGTGCCTCTGCCCGGGGGGACCGGATCAGCCGGTTTCCGTGCGGCCTATGAGGCGCAGGTCTTTCCGCGCATCGACGTTTTCAAACCGGAACTTCTGATCATCTCTGCGGGGTTTGATGCCCATAAGGCGGACCCGCTGGCAGGGATGCTGTTGGAGACCGAGGATTTTGCGTGGGTGACCGAGAAACTCTGTGATCTGGCGGACAAGCATTGCGCCGGTCGGGTGGTTTCCAGTCTCGAAGGGGGTTATGACCTTGAGGCGCTGGGCGCATCTGCTGCCGCCCACGTCCGTGTTCTGAAGGAAAGAGGCGAATGAGCGATATAGACAGCATGAGCTTTGAAGAGGCGATCAAGGAACTTGAGAAAGTCGTAGGTCAGCTTGAACGCGGTGACGTGGCGCTGGATGAGAGCATCGCTTTGTACGAGCGGGGTGCCGCACTCAAGGCCCGTTGCGAGGCCAAGCTGAAAGAGGCCGAGGAAAAGGTCGCCAAGATCACGCTGGGCGCCGATGGTGCGCCCGCAGGCACGGCCCCGCTGGATGGCTGAGACCGGCTTTCGTCTTGCTGCGCTGGAGCGTCGTCCGCTTAAGGAGGCGCTGACCCATGCCTCGAAGGTCGCGGAGGCGCGGATCGGTTTTGCCCTGAGCGCGCTGGAGGGCCCTGTGCCCGAAGCGATGCTCTATGCGGTCAAGGGCGGCAAGGCGCTGCGGGCCTTTCTGGCGCTGGAAAGCGCGCGGATGCATGACATCAACCCGGTCAAGGCGGCAGGTGCGGCAGCAGCGATCGAATGTATCCATGCCTACTCGCTGGTGCATGACGACCTGCCTTGTATGGATGACGACGACTTGCGCCGCGGTCAGCCGACCGTCCATCGCCGATGGGACGAGGCGACGGCTGTGCTGGCCGGTGACGGCTTGCAGGCGCTGGCGTTTGAGCTTCTGGTGCAGGCTGAATGTTCCCCTCGTGCCAAGATGAACCTTGTCGTATCGCTGGCCCATGCATCCGGCGTGCGCGGCATGGTGGGTGGTCAGGCGGCGGATATTGCTGCCGAAACGGCGGCAGAAGCTTTGAACCTCGACCAGATCATTGCCTTGCAGGCCGGCAAGACAGGCGCGCTGATTTCCTGGTCGGCTCTTGTTGGCCCGCGCATGGCCGAGGCCGAGCGCGAGCCTTTGGCCATCTACGGCGAGGCGTTGGGGCTGGCGTTCCAGATTGCCGACGACATTCTGGATGAAACGGGTGACGCTGCCGTGGTTGGCAAGGCTGTCGGCAAAGACGCGGCGGCTGGTAAAGCGACTTTTGTTTCCTTATTAGGCCTCGATGGGGCAAAGCGCCGCGCGGCCGAGTTGGTTGATGATGCCTGCGATGCGCTATCTCCCTACGGTGAAGAGGCCGAAACACTGAAGGAAGCCGCGCGGTTCGTGATTGCGCGCACGCATTAGGAAGGGTCGCCATGTCAGACCGCCCGCATACGCCCGTTCTGGATCGGGTCAAAACGCCCGTCGACATGAAGGGGCTGACCGACCGCGAGCTGCACCAGCTCGCCGATGAGTTGCGGGCCGAGACGATTTCGGCGGTGTCGGAAACCGGTGGGCATCTGGGCGCCGGTCTGGGCGTGGTCGAGATGACGGTCGCACTGCACGCAGTCTTTGATGCGCCGAAGGACAAGATCATCTGGGACGTGTCCCACCAGTGCTATCCGCACAAGATCCTGA
>CAZOMZ010000215.1:0-3682 GCA_964581065.1 uncultured Loktanella sp.
ACCATCGCAGGCGAACACCGCCCGCTCGGCGCGCCGTTCCACGTGCTCGCCACCCAAAACCCGATCGAGCAGGAAGGCACCTACCCCCTGCCCGAAGCACAGCTTGACCGCTTTCTTGTGCAGATCGACGTCCCCTACCCTGACCGCGACACGGAAAGAGGCATCCTGATTGCCACAACAGGTGTAAGCGAAGCACAGTCCCAAGAGGTCTTCACCGCCGACGAATTGCTGGCCGCGCAAACACTGCTCCGCCGGATGCCGGTGGGCGACAACATTGTCGAAATGATCCTTGATCTGGTCCGCGCCTGCCGTCCGGGCGAAGCGGACGCGCCCGATATTGTCCGCCAAAACGTGAGCTGGGGTCCCGGCCCTCGCGCGGCACAGGCATTGATGCTGACAGTGCGCGCACAGGCCCTGCTGGAAGGGCGTCTTGCCCCATCCGCCGAAGATGTGCGCAAGATGGCCGTGCCGGTGCTGGAGCACCGGATGGCCCTCTCATTCGCCGCCCGCGCAAGAGGCGAAACGATCCAACACGTCATCAATAGCGTTGCTGACCAGATTACCACCGTCACAGCCGCTGCATGACCGAACCGCTCGCCCTCAGGTCCAGCGCCGAGGCGCTTGCCGCGCCGCTGCCCCCGCTTCTGGCGGAGGCGGAACATCTGGCGACGACCGTCCTTCTGGGCGACCATGGACGCAGGCGCGCGGGCACAGGTGATACATTCTGGCAATACCGGCCCGCGCAGCCCCATGACGCGGCACGCACAATCGACTGGCGGCGCTCGGCCCGGGCCGATGCGAACTTCGTGCAGGACAAGGAATGGCAGATCGCGCAATCGGTGATCCTCTGGGTCGATCAGGCGGCGGCGATGGGCTTTTCATCGGACAAGAACCTGCAAACAAAAGGGCAGCGGGCCCGATTGCTGGGGCTCGCGACAGCAATCCTGCTTGTGCGGGGCGGCGAGAGGGTTGGCCTGACAGGTCTGCGCCTGCCGCCGCGGCGCGGGCGCGGGCAATTGCGGCAGATGGCCGAGCTTTTGTCGCAGGACGTCGACGAAGACTACGGCACGCCGGAAGCCCAAGGGATGCTGCCTCACTCGCGCGCCTTGTTCATCAGTGATTTTCTCGGCGACATCGCCCCGGTCGAGGCGGCCCTGACCCGTGCCGCCGACAAGGGTGTCAGCGGTGCATTACTGCAGGTGCTCGACCCGCAGGAAGAGGCGTTTCCCTTTGACGGGCGCACCATCTTCGAAAGCATGACCGGCGGGCTACGCCACGAAACCCGGAAAGCCCGCGACCTGCGCGACCGCTATCTTGAAAGGCTGGCCGCGCGCAAGGATCGCCTTGCCAATCTGGCCCGCACAACCGGATGGCAGTTCCGCACACATCACACAGATGACAGCGCGGCGGCGGCCCTCTTGTGGCTCTTTGGCGCGATGGAGCATCAGCGATGAGCGGTCTTCATCATTTTGCCCCAAATACTCCGGGGTCCGGGGCAGCGCCCCGGGAGGGTCGCTGATGTTCGCAATCGGCCCTATCGGTTTCACCGCGCCCTGGCTTTTGCTGGGGCTGATCGCTTTGCCGATCCTCTGGCTTCTCTTGCGTGCCGTGCCCCCCGCCCCGGTCCGGCGGCGCTTTCCGGGTGTGGCGCTGCTTCTGGGACTGGTCGATGATGACAACCAGACCGACCGGACACCGTGGTGGCTCTTGCTGCTGCGCACGCTGGCCGTCGCAGCAGTCATCTTGGGCTTTGCGGGGCCCGTTCTGAACCCGCAGAATGTCCGCGATGGCAGCGGCGATCTGGTGATCGCGCTCGACGGATCATGGGCCGGGGCGGCCAACTGGCCCGCACGGATGGACCGTGTCGACGCGCTTTTGTCCGAAGCGGCCCGCGCCGACCGGCGGGTTGCGGTGATCAACCTCAACGATCTGCCCAATGACGGCATCCCCTTCACGGCACCAAACGCATGGCAAAGCCGCCTGCCCGGGCTGCAACCGCAGCCTTGGCAGCCCGCTGGCGTGGCCGCATGGTTTGCCGATCAGGATGGCCGCTTTGAAACCTACTGGATTTCCGACGGCCTTGACTGGGAGGGGCGGGACGATCTGCTGACGACACTGCAGGAGCGCGGCACCGTGACCGTCTTCCAGACACCGCGTCAGGTCACCGGCCTGCGTCCGGCAAGATTTGAGGATGGTGAAGTCATCGTATCGGCCACCCGCGCGCCCATCGGCGCTCCGCAGGAGGTGACAATCGCCGCCGTGGGCCTTGATCCTGCCGGTGTCGAACGCACGCTTGCCACCGTGCCATTGCGCTTTGACGCGGGCACCCCGAGTGCTGAAACCGCGATGGTCCTGCCACCTGAACTGCGCAACCGCATCACGCGTTTCGAAATCGAGGACCAGCGGTCCGCTGCAGCCGTCAGCCTTGCCGATGATGCCTTGCGCCGCCGCGAGGTCGCGCTGATCGCAGGGCGCGACGACCGCGAAAGTCTCGATCTTCTGTCACCCCTCTACTACCTGCGCGAGGCGCTCGAGCCGACAGCGGATGTGATCGAAGGCGCGATCGCGGATATCCTGCTGGCCAACCCAGATGTGATCATCCTGGCTGATGTGGCGAACCTTGCCGCGGGCGAGCAAGAGGACGTGCTGGCATGGGTCGAAAGCGGCGGGATGCTCCTGCGCTTTGCAGGGCCGCGTCTTGCCGCATCCGATCTGGGGCGCAACAGCGAAGACCCGCTCTTGCCGGTCCGGCTGCGGTCCGGCGGACGCACGGTGGGTGGGGCGATGTCTTGGGGTGAACCCAAGGCGCTTGCCCCTTTTGCAGAAGACAGTCCCTTCTTTGGCCTGGCGGTCCCTGAAGACGTCAGCGTGACGTCACAGGTCATGGCGCAGCCCGACCCGACGCTGGCCGCGCGGGTGATCGCGCAGCTTTCGGATGGCACACCACTGGTCACGCGCAAACTGTCCGGGGCCGGACAGGTCGTGCTGTTCCATGTGACCGCGAATGCGGAATGGTCGTCACTGCCGCTTTCGGGACTGTTCGTACAGATGCTTGAGCGGCTGGCGGTTTCGACCCGTGTGGTGACTGGCGATGCTGTCGCACTGGCCGGCACAACGTGGCTGCCCAATCAGGTGCTGGACGGGTTTGGCGCGCTGCAGGACGGCAGCGCCCTCCCCGGCGTCCCGGGCGAGGCGCTGGCAACAATGCAGGCCAGCCCCGATCTGCAACCGGGCCTCTACGATGGCGAAGGGCGGCAACTGGCGGTGAATGTCATCGGGGCGCAGACCACTTTCACCGTCGCGCAATGGCCTGCATCGGTTGTTGTCGAAGGGATGGAGGCCGCACAGGAAACACCCCTGAAAGGCTGGCTGCTGGCGGCCGCGCTGGTCCTATTGATGGTTGACGTGATCGCATCGCTTGCGGTTGGCGGGCGTTTGCGCGGACCGCGCGCAGATGTTGCGGCGGCTCTTGCGCTGGCGCTGCTTTTTGCACCGGACGCACAGGCGCAGGGCAACGACGATTTCGCCCTTTCCGCCACAACCGAAGTCGTGCTGGCCCATGTGCTGACCGGCGACCGCGAAATCGACGAGGTGGCCGAGGCTGGCCTGCGCGGTCTGTCCGAAACCCTGTTCCGGCGCACCGCCATCGAACCTGCGGCCCCGATCGGTGTCGATCTGGAAA
>CAZOMZ010000216.1:0-491 GCA_964581065.1 uncultured Loktanella sp.
GCAGGATGAAGGGCAGCAGGTAGTGCAGCGAGAAGAAGCGGTTCAGCGCAGGCTGTGCGATCGAACCGTTTGGCGTGCCAAGCAGCCAGATCTGGACCGATTCACCCACGAATGGGATCGCGCCGAACAGACCGGTGATAACGGCAGTACCGTGGAACGACATCTGACCCCATGGCAGCACGTAACCCATAAAGGCTGTGCCCATCATCAGGACATACATCAGGATACCGATGATCCATGTCACTTCACGCGGGGACTTGTACGACCCGTAGTAAAGCGAACGGAAAATATGCGCGTAAACAGCCACGAAGAACAGCGAAGCACCGTTCATATGGAAGTAGCGAATCATGTGACCGCCGTTGACGTTCCGCATGATGTGCTCGACCGACTGGAAGGCCATGTCGACGTGCGGCACGTAGTGCATCACCAGAACGATACCGGTGACGATCTGCAGAACGAGGGTGAAAACCAGCACGATGCCCCAGATCCAC
>CAZOMZ010000216.1:501-3674 GCA_964581065.1 uncultured Loktanella sp.
CACATCCAGTTGAGGTTCTTGGGTGTGGGGATCATCAGTGTGTCATACATCAAACCGACGATCGGCAGGCGCGAGTGGAGCCACTTCTCGCCACCGGACTTCGGTTCGTAATGGTCGTGGGGGATACCAGCCATGGATCGCTCTCCTTAACCGAGTTGAATTGTTGTTTCGTCCACGAAGGACGCGACAGGGATCGGCAGGTTGCGCGGTGCTGGACCACGGCGAATACGGCCGGAGGTGTCGTAGTGCGACCCGTGGCATGGGCAGAACCAGCCATGGAAATCGCCGGCTTCGCCAAGAGGCACACAACCAAGGTGTGTGCAGACGCCCATCTGGACCAGCCAGACGCCGTCTTCGCTCAGCGCGCGGTTTTCGTCGGTCGCAGGCGCTGCGCCGAGGTTGTCGTTGTTGGCGTCTGCATCGGGCAGATCGTCGACATCGACGGCGCGGGCTTCTGCGATTTCGTCTTCGGTGCGCGACCGGATAAAGACCGGCTTGCCCTGCCAGAGGACTGTAATCTGGGTGCCAGGCGTCACGGCACTGACATCAACACGGATCGACGCCAACGCCAGAACGTCGGCCGAAGGGTTCATCTGGTTTACCAGTGGCCAAACAGCGGCGCCTGTCACTACCGCACCGGCACCTGCCGTTGCATAGTAGAGAAAGTCGCGGCGAGTGCCCTGATGATCATCTGCATGTGACACGGGATGCATCTCCGATTCTTTTGATGGGCCAAACTGCCCGCACGAAAAATAGACCGCTGTCCCCAACGGTCAATTTGGGCGCTGTTTAGCCACCAAAACCCCCAAGGTCCAGCGGACAATCGGGCGCAGGGCCTTGCTGGCCCTGTTTTCAGGGCTTCTGTGCTGTCGCTGCATTTGCAACCACAGAATCGGTTATCGCTAACAAGCGCCCATGACCAGTTCACGATTGGCCGTCGTCGTCGGGATTCTGCCGAAGCGCGGGGAATCTCGGCGGATTCTTACTGATAAGCCAAAGAGTTGTGACAGACCCGCCACATTTGCGTCAGGTAACTTAAACTACACTTAATGTTTTATTGTCACTCAGAGAGCCCCCGACTACGCCAGTCAGGTACCGCTCTCGCCGAAAGATGCGCCATGATACGCCTGATCGCCTTGTGCATAGCACTTCTTGCCGCACCTTCACTTGCTTCCGCGCAAGTGGAGCTGAGCTTTTATGGCGGTATGCAGAATGCGCCTGCGTCGGATATCTCGATTCGCAATGATAGCGTGATTGGCGATGACGATTTCAGCCTGAGCTGGGAGGGCCGGTCCTTTGATGCACCGCCCTACTACGGGCTGCGTGCGACCTCGTGGCGGTCACCGACCTTCGGGATTGGTGTCGATTTCGCCCACAACAAGGTCTACCCGACCGAGGATTCGCTGCCGGGCACGTATGAAGTGCTCGAGTTTACCGACGGTCTGAACACATTGACGGTGAATGCCTACCGGCGCTGGAACGACGCTCTTGGCAATGTGACGCCATATGTCGGCGGCGGGCTCGGCATCTCGATGCCCCATGTCGAGGTGACAAGCGGCGGGTCCGAGACCTTTGGCTACCAGTTGACCGGCCCCGCTGCCACTTGGATTGCGGGTGCATCTGTTCCGATCACAGACCGCATGTCGGTGTTTGGCGAATACAAAGGCACGTTTTCATCCAACACCGCCGATCTGGCAGGCGGCGGCACGCTGGAGACCGATATTGTCACCAACGCACTGAACCTCGGGCTCAGCTTCAACTTCTAAGGCCTACGCGGGCGTCGTTGTGACCATGCTTTCGCGCTGCGCAAACTCTGCGTGCCAATCGGCCAGCGCCTCGTTCCCGTTCCGCCAGCCACGCGCGCCATGCCGCAAGTCGAGGTAGGACAGCACCGAGCCCATCGTGATATGGCCAATGTTCAAAGGTCCTGAAAGATGGCTCATCCAACGGTCATTGACGGCCTTGACGCCGCGCGCCGCCTTTTCCCATTGTGCCTCGATCCAGTCGGGCGACTGCTCATTCTCGGGGCGCAGGCGGGTTTCGTAGGACATGGAGACCGCTGAATCCATAATGCCGATGGCCGTCGCCTCAAGCGTCATCACGTCCCACTTGCGGGTCTCGGGATAGAGATCCGCCTTGGTGAACTCGTTAAGGAACTGCGCAATGACGCGGCTGTCATAGAGCGTCGGCCCATCATCACGGACCAGTGCAGGGATCTTGCCCAAGGGATTGGCGGCAATGATCTCGGGCGCCGAGTTGAAGGCGGTGGTGGTGACCTGCACTTCTTCGACAGTGTCCATCAGTTCCAGCTCGCGGATCAGAATGCGGATCGCACGGGCATAGGGCGAGGGTGGTGACATCAGCAGTTTCATCGCGGGCATCCTTCTAGGGTTATGGGAAGATGACCTGATCCTGACCGGCTTGCCAAGGTGGGTATTTGGTCATGATGCCGCGAAAGCGGTCCGAGGAAAGGAAATCATCCAGCCAGACCGTAAGGGCGGATAGCTCTTGGGCATCGAACCACGCGCGGTCGGTATTGGCGAATTGGCGCACGAAGGGCAGAATTGCCATATCGGCGAGCGTGCGGCGGTCGCCCATCAAGAACTGTGTGTCTTGCAGCCGCGCGTCCAGCTTGCGCAGGAAGGTCAGTGCCTTTTCGCGTTCGGTCGCCTCGTCCAGATCGGGATAGCGGACGGCATATTTGGTGTGATCAAGGGCGGCCTTGAACGGCCCGTCGCATTCATCGATCAGCGCATAGCCTTCGTCCGGCATATCCAGCCAGCCTTCGGGATCGTTCTTGCCAAGCGCCCAGAGCATCACGTCGCGGCTTTCCTCGATCACGTGCGGCCCATCCTGCACCACCGGCACCGTCCCTTTGGGCGAGGCGGCAAGGAAAGGTGCCGGTTTGTCCTTCAGCAGGATTTCCTGCAGCGCGACGGGCTGGCGGCTCGACTGGATCGCAAGGCGGGCGCGCATCGCGTAGGGGCAGCGCCGGAACGACCAGAGGATCGGGAGCTCCGCCATTACGCCGCCGTCAGTTGCGTGCCTGCGACCCCTGTGATGGTCGCGCGGACGATCTGGCTTTCGGGTTGGTCGCTGTCAAAGACGACCTCGGTGAACTGCTCGGTCCGGCCCATGCGCGGGTTTTCCATCAGGATGTGATGGGTCTTGCC
>CAZOMZ010000217.1:0-3667 GCA_964581065.1 uncultured Loktanella sp.
GATCAACGATGACGATCTCGATATCGACGAAACCTGCGTCATGGTCCTGAAGAACTGCGGTCCGCGTGGCTATCCGGGCATGGCCGAGGTGGGCAACATGGGCCTGCCACCGAAGATCCTGAAAAAGGGCATCACAGATATGGTGCGCATTTCCGATGCGCGGATGTCGGGCACAGCCTTCGGCACAGTGGTGCTGCACACCTCGCCCGAGGCGGCGCGCGGTGGGCCGCTGGCCGTGGTGCGCAATGGTGACATGATCGAGCTGGATGTGGAGGCACGTCGCTTGCATCTGGATATCTCGGACGAGGAACTCGCCGCGCGTCTGGCCGAATGGACCGCCGAGAAATCGGGAGCCAACCCGCGCCCCGAGAGCGGCTATGCGATGCTCTACCATGACCGCGTGATGGGGGCGGATACGGGCGCCGACTTTGATTTCCTTGTGGGTCACCGCGGCAACGCTGTCGGCAAGGAAGCGCACTGATGGCGCGTCCGATCTGTCTGGTGGGGATCGGCAAGATCGCCGTTGACCAGCATGTGCCGTCGATCAATGCCAGCGCCGATTGGGAACTGGCGGCGACCGTCAGCCGGTCAGGCACGGTTGACGGTGTGCAGGCTTTCACTGATTTTGAACAGATGCTGGACGAGCGGAGTGATATCGACACGATCTCGCTCTGCCTGCCACCCGTGCCCCGCTACGACTATGCCGCCCGCGCGATTGCCGCAGGGCGTCACGTGATGCTGGAGAAACCGCCCGGGGCGACCTTGGCAGAAGTGTCAGCCTTGGAAGCGATGGCCAAGGGTGCGGGTGTCACTCTCTATACCACATGGCACAGCCGCATGGCCGAGGGGGTCGCCCCCGCAAAAGCATGGCTATCGGACAAAGAGATCACGTCGGCGCATATCAACTGGAAAGAGGACGTGCGCCGCTGGCATCCGGGGCAGGAGTGGGTCTTTGAGCCAGGTGGCATGGGCGTTTTTGATCCGGGCATTAACGCGCTCTCGATCATGACCGAAATCCTGCCGATGCCGGTGCATTTGCGCGCCGCCGATCTGTTTTTCCCTGAGAACCGCGATACGCCGATTGCGGCCCATCTGACGTGGACAGACGGCGTAACAGGTGATTTCGACTGGCGGCAGGAAGGTCCGCAGAGCTGGGATATCACGGTCGAGACGACGATGGGCACGCTCAAGCTGCATGATGGCGGTGTGCGGCTGGTCATCGATGAACAGGAGATCATAGCCGGTCCCGGCGCGGAATACCCCGCGCTTTATGCGCGGATGGCCGATCTTGTGACGACGGGCCGATCCGAGGTTGACGTAGCACCAATGCTGCATGTGGCTGATGCGCTGACCTTGGGCAAACGGATCACCGTCGCAGCTTTCCAATTCTAGGGGCATTCAGGGAACGGTTTGTGCCCTTGGCGGGTTTTCCTTCCAACGAAAGGAGGCCCAAATGCCAGAAGACCATGGACCATCCATCAAGGACGACGCCACCTATGAGGCGCTGCGCGAGGACGGAGCGTCAAAGGAAAAGGCGGCTCGTATTGCCAATGCGCAGGCCAGCGATGACCAGTCCCCTTCGAAAGCAGGGGGAAAGGCGCAGCCCTATGAGGAATGGACAAAAGAAGCGCTTTATCAGCGCGCGCAGGAGTTGGAGATCGACGGGCGTTCCGACATGGACAAGGCCGAACTGATCGCAGCACTGCGCGACAGCTGACACGAAAAAGGCGGGCCAGCAGGCCCGCCTTTTGTCTTACCACCCGTCTTCGGTGATGATCCTGTCGCTCTGGACGCCGAGTTTACCCAAGGCATCGCGTGCCGCATCGACCATCCCTTGCGGGCCGCAGATGTAGAAGGGTTGGTCGGTGGTTTGCACCAAATCCTCCAGCGCCGGTTTGTCGAGCCGTCCGGTTGTGACCCCCTCGGCCTCGCCTTCGTCGATCAGGAATGTTTCGTCGACCGTGGCCATCGACTGCCACATGTCCTTGAGAATGATGTCGTCAGCGGTCTTGTTGGCGAAGATCAGCTGCGCTGTGCCCGCACCTTCCTGCTGCTGCTTGCGCAGGATCGAGATGAATGGCGTGATGCCAGCACCACCTGCGATGAAGACGCCGGGGCCCTGGTCGGTGATCGCGCCAAAGGGTTCGGACGCTGTCACCTGATCCGTCATTTTCAGATAGGGGATCTCTTTGGTCACGCCGTCGTGGCCGGGGTAGGATTTGATGACAAATTCCAGATGGGGATCGCCGGGGCGCGATGTCATGGTGAAGGGGCGGCCCTCGCCTGCCAGCCCTTCTTTCTGGATTGCCAGTTCCGTGGCCTGACCGGCCTCGAAGTCAAATCCGTCGGGGCGGTTGAAGGTCAGGCGGTAGGTATCCGGTGTGACCGGTGCGATATCTTGCAATGTCAGCGTATAGGTCATGCATTGTCCTTTCTTTGCAGTCACAACGCGCAGGCCGGTGCTTCGTTCCCGTATCTGATCTTGACGGCGGGAGGGGCTCGGTTAGCCTCGTCCCTGCCACCCTTGTTGAGAAAGGCCGTCTGTGACCCGCTTTGACGTGATTGTTGTCGGTGCTGGCCTTATGGGAAGTGCTGCGGCGCGACATCTGGCGCTGATGGGGGCGAAGGTCGCTCTGGTCGGGCCAGAGGAACCTGCGGTCAAAGCGACCCATGACGGCGTCTTTGCCAGCCACTATGATGCTGCGCGGATCACCCGCAAGATTGACACCCGCGCCAATTGGGGCCGGTTCAGTCAGGCCGCGATTGCGCGTTACGGCGAGATCGAGACGGCGGGGGGTGAGAAGTTCTTTCACCCTGTCGGCGCGATCATTGCCGGTCCGGACACGGGGACCGGGTCGGATTTCATTCTCAATGCCCGGGCCAATGCGCAGGCTGATGGTGTCACGCATGACGTTTTGCGCGGTGCGGCATTGCGCGAACGTTTCCCGGAGTTTGTGTTTCCGGACGGTATTCTTGCACTTTATGAGCCGCGCGAGGCAGGCTGGATCGACCCCCGCGCCCATGTCAGGGCCGAGATCAAGGGGGCCGTCGCCTTGGGCGTCACCGTGCTCAGGTCAGAGGTTGAGCGGCTTGAAGAGGCGGAAGGCCGCGTGACCGCCATTTGTGCTGACGGCACCAGACTCGACGCCGCCAAAGCGGTGGTGGCTTGCGGCCCGTTTTCGAAGGCCGAGGGGCTTTTGCCTGCGCCGCTGCCGATGAAGGTCTACGCCCGCACGATTGCGTTCTTCGAACTGGGGGCCGCCGAGGTTGCGCGGCTGTCGGATATGCCATCTGTCGTCTATGTCCCGCCGGGAGGCAAAACCGATCCCTATATCCTGCCCCCTGTCCGCTATCCCGATGGCAAGACCTACATCAAGATCGGCGGTGATCCGGTGGATCGGGAGCTGACCACCGTGGCCGAGATGAAGGACTGGTTCCGCACAGAGGGCGATCCGCAAGCCGGAGCCTTCATGGCCGAGACACTCCTCAGCCTGATGCCTGATCTGGCCTATGAGAGCATTTCTTTCGGCAGCTGTGCCACGTCGTTCTCGCCGCATGGCAATCCGTTTATCTACCATCAGAGTGATGGCATCATGGCGCTGACCGCGGGGAATGGCGCGGGTGCGAAATGTGCGGACGAATTGGGGCGGATCGGAGCTTTGGTGGC
>CAZOMZ010000218.1:0-3651 GCA_964581065.1 uncultured Loktanella sp.
GTGATATAGCCCATATCGAACGGCGGGTCCTGACGCAGCCAGACCACATCGCAATCGGCCAGATCGACTGTCTGTTCGGCGCCGAGCGTAAAGTGATCACCTTTCACTCTCTGCACCGTCAACGGCCAGCCGGTCGCAGTCACCCGCCCGCGGTCATAGGCCAACCGGTCGGGGGTGTAGTAGAACAACTCATGACCGCGTGCCTGTGCCTCTTCCGCGATGCGGAACGTGCTATCGGCATCAATGTTGATCGGACCGATCGGGTCCATCTGGAATGCGATCTTGAGCGGCATGGGCGCACCTCTGGCTTGGGGTCTGAACCTCTAGATGGCGCAGACCCGAGCCAAGCGCAACGGCATCACGCCTCCATAAAGGCGTTTTCGATCACCTTGATGGCACCGAAATTGTTGACCATTGCAAGATCAAAGCGCACATCGGTCAGCTGGCCCTTGGGTTCGCCCGCCAGAAATTCGCTGGCGCTGGCGCAGATCCTGTCCATCTGTCGCCGCCCCAGACGCAAGGCCGCAGTTGCGAAATCGCGGCTTTTCTTCACTTCGACGAAGACAACTGTTTCGCCTTCACGGGCGATCAGGTCGATTTCACCCGCCTGTCCACGCCAGCGGCGGGCGGCGATACTGTGGTTCCGGCGGGCATAGTCCCGCGCGACCGTGTCTTCGGCGGCGATCCCTGCATGATATCCTGTCGCACCCGTCATGTATCGTCCCCCAATCCCAGCGCGATCTGGTAGACCTGCCTGCGCGGCAGGCCCAGCGCCCCCGCGACAGTTGTTGCAGCATCTTTGACGCGCATCGTCTTCATCGCGTCACGCAAGGCTGCAGCAACATCGCCATCTGCAACGGTCTGTGCGCCCGCACGTCCCACAAGAACGACGATTTCGCCTTTGACTGTCCTTTGTGCAAAATCGCCTGCCAGCCTGTCCAGATCACCGCGAACGACCTCTTCGAATTTCTTGGTCAGTTCACGACAGACCACCGCCTGCCGTTCACCCCCCAGAACATCGCGCAGATTCGCTAACATTTCCCCAACACGTTTGGGGCTTTCATAAAACACCAGCGTGAAGGGCACATCGCGCAGGGCCGCGATCTCGGTTTCGCGCTGCGCTTTGGCCGCCGGCAGAAAGCCGACAAAGGCGAAACGGTCCGTCGGCAGCCCCGAGACCGTCAGCGCCCCCAGCACGGCAGAGGGACCGGGCGCCGCTGTGACCGGCAGACCTGCGGCAATCACCGCAGCGCCCAGTTCATAGCCCGGGTCCGCGACAAGCGGCGTTCCGGCTTCGGACACATAGGCAACCGACTTTCCCTCATTGATTGCAGCGACAAGCCGCGCGATCGGTGCCTCGCCGCTGTGGTCGTGGAACGCAACCAGCTGCCGCCCGTCCAGTGGCACGCCGTGGATGTCCATCAGCTTGCGCGCGGTGCGTGTATCCTCGGCGGCTATGACATCTGCCACTGCCAGAATATCCAGAGCCCGCAGCGTGATATCCCGCGCCGAACCGATGGGTGTGGCGACAAAATACAGACCGGCAGAGAGTGGCTTGCGTTCGAAATTCATATCTGGACCCGCGTGTCCCCTGCTTTATGATGACAGAACACATGCGGTCGGCCTGCGATAGTCGGGCTGGCGCGCGGTTCAGGAGGGATCTTCATCATGTTTGCCCGTTTCACGCACGCCCGCAAGCGCTTCGCCCGGTTTTTCGCATTTGCTTCGCTGGTTTGGCTGGCGGCCTGTGACGTGACGCTTGACCCCAATGCCAACACCGGCCGTCAGATCGACGTGACCGAGCCCATCGAGGTGGCCCTTCTGGTGCCCGGTGGATCGGCGCAGGAGGCCGACAACCAGCTTGCCCGCAACTTCGAGAATGCCGCGCGCCTTGCGATTGCCGATCTCGAAGGGGTCGAAATCGATCTGCGCGTCTACAATACGGCCGGTGGCAATCCGCAACAGGCGGCGATTGCCGCAACACAGGCGGTCGATGACGGGGCAAAAATCATCATCGGGCCGCTCTTTGGCGAGGCCGCGAATGCCGCAGGCGTCGCCGTCGCGGCGCGCAATGTGAATGTGCTGACGTTTTCGAACAACACCGCCTTTGCCGGTGGCAACGTCTTCCTGTTGGGCGCGACATTTGACAACACCGCCCAGCGGTTGGTGCGCTTTGCAAACGGACAGGGCATAGCCCGCTATATGATCGTTCACGGCGAAGACCTGTCAGGCCGGACCGGCCGTGATGCAATCGCTTCGGCTGTCACCGCTTCGGGCGGAGAAGTGGTGGGGGTGGCAAGCTATCCGCTGTCGCAGCAGGGCATCTTTACCTCGACCCGTGATATCGTGTCCTCGGTCCGCCGCTCGGGCGCGCAGGCTGTGTTTACCACGGCAGGCGCCAGTGCCGATCTGCCAATCATCGCGACCGCCTTGCCTGATGCGGGCATGGATATCACCCGTTCACCCTTTATCGGACTGACCCGCTGGGACACGCTGCCGCAACTGCGTGACCTGCCGGGCCTTGAGGGCGGCTATTTCGCCCTGCCTGATCAGGGCACGACCGCTCTGTTTGATGGACGCTATACCGCGACCTATGGCACTGCGCCTCATCCTCTGGCGGGGCTCGCCTATGACGGCATCGCTGCCATCGGCGCACTTGCGGCGGCCGGCAATTCCGGCGCGGTGACCAAAGAGGCGCTGATCCAGCCGCAAGGGTTCCGCGGCACAGCCGGTATCTTCCGCTTCCTGCCCAACGGCCTGAACGAGCGCGGGCTGGCCGTGGCGACGTTCCAAGACAATCAGGTGGTAATCCTTGACCAAGCCCCAAGAAGTTTCGGCGTCCCCGGACTCTGAGACGCTTCCGCACATCTTCGGAGCGGCGCCGGACGACCTGATCTGTTCAGCGGCCGACATCTTTGACCACGCCGCGATCCTTGATCAGATCGCGGCGGAGCTGCCTGATGCACCGTCGGAAAAAGACGTGCGCGCGGCCACGGTGTCCGTTCTGCGCAAGACCCGCACCGACGGCATGGCGACGATTGCCACAGCATTCCGCGCAGCCCCGTTCAGGTCCCGCCCGACGACGCGGGCCTATAGCTGGCTGACCGACCAGATCGTCAAGACCGTCCTGCATGTCGCCACGACCTATCTGCACAAGCGCCCCAATCCGACCGCAGGCGAACGTCTGTCGCTCTTGGCCGTCGGTGGTTCCGGGCGGGGCGAGATGGCACCCCAGTCGGACGTCGATCTGCTGTTTCTGACGCCCTACAAGATGACCCCCTGGGCCGAGAGCGTGATCGAATCTATGCTTTACATGCTCTGGGATCTCAAACTGAAGGTCGGCCATGCAAGCCGGACCGTAAAGGATTGCGTCAGGCTCGCGCGGGAGGATTACACGATCCGCACGTCGCTGGTCGAATACCGCCATCTGGCCGGCGACGAAGACCTCGCGAAAGACTTGGGCAAAAAGCTCTGGAACGAATTGTTCAAGACCACTGCCAGTGACTTTATCGAAGCCAAACTGGCCGAGCGCGCGGAACGTCACCGCAAGCAGGGCGGCCAGCGCTATGTTGTCGAGCCCAATGTGAAAGAGGGCAAGGGCGGTCTGCGCGACCTGCAATCGCTTTTCTGGATCGCCAAATACGTCAATGG
>CAZOMZ010000219.1:0-1691 GCA_964581065.1 uncultured Loktanella sp.
GGCCAGCCGGGGCCAAGGACGACATCCATCACACCTGCCGGAGCAGGTTCGGCATCAAGATTGACCAAAGCGATGCGCAGTGCCTCGCGCGCCACCGGTTCCCAGTGATCGCGCCCGATCAGTCCGATCAGACCCGCGCGGCCACCGCCGCCCATACCGCCACTTTCACGGCGGCCGTTCTCTTCGACAATCACGCTGATGTTGAGCCGCGACATCGGGCGCACGTCGCTGACCAACGTGCCTTCGGGGCGGAGAATCACGACCTCCTGAAGGGACGCCGCAACTGTGGCCGAAACCTGCACAACGCGCGGATCAAGCGCGCGGGCGAAGGCATCGATTTCCTTGAGCAGATCGATCTTGGCAGGGAAGGTCGCCTGCAGCATCGGGTCTTCGTCGGAATAAAGCCTTTTGTTGGTCCCGGCAGGCGCCGCCGCAAGTGTGCCGCCACCATCGCCCACCGCCAGACGCGCCGTCGCGACCGCCCGTTTCAGCGCGTGTTCGTCAATCGTGGTGGAATGGGCATATCCGGCGGTCTCGCCCCGCACAGCGCGCAGGCCGAACCCTTCGGAGGCATCAAAGCTGGCGGTCTTGATTCGCCCGTCATCAAAGGAAATCACCTCGGATTTGCGGCGTTCGAGAAAGAGTTCGCCGTCATCCGCCCCTGCAACCGCCTCGCGCAGCATTGCCAGCGCCTGATCCTGATCGAGATTGGTCTCAAAGGGGCGGAATGTCTCGGCTGACATGGGAAAATCCTCTCTGGCGGTGATTTTTCGCATCAAAGCGTCTGTTTGACGCAATCACGGTTCTTGAGTTGTGCATCAGGATATGGGACACGGACGCCCGAATACAATGGGATTCCGCCGAGACCCTCTTGCGGGATTGCCGGGGAAAAGCGCCCGCTGGGCGCATTGAGATAAGGGTAAGATATGCGTTTGAACACTTATGTGGCTTCGATGTGGGCGACAGCTGGTCTGATCATGGCCGGTTCTTCTGCCGTTGCTCAGGACGTCAACCAAGAGCTTGAGATCGTCGGCGCCCCTGTTCAGGGCGGAACCGGCTTTCAGCCGTCCGCAACCGAACTGGCGCGCGATGTGGTCTGGCTGGACAACATGTTGCTGGTCATCATCACGGTGATTTCGCTCTTTGTGACGGGTCTGCTGGCTTGGGTCATCATCCGCTACAACCAAAAGCGTAACCCGACACCTGCCACCTTCACCCACAACAGCCCGCTGGAAATCGCGTGGACCGTCGTGCCCGTGATCATCCTTGTCTTCATCGGCGCCTTCTCGTTGCCGGTGCTGTTCAAGCAGCAGGAAATCCCCGAAGCGGATATCACCATCAAGGTCACCGGCTACCAGTGGTTCTGGGGCTATGAATACGTTGATCACGGCTTTGGCTTCGAAAGCTACATGCTGCAGCGTGACGAACTGGAAGAGTATGGCTACAGCCAGAACGAATTCCTGCTGGCCACCGATACCGCCGTTGTTGTGCCAATCGGTGCGACTGTCGTGATGCAGGTCACTGCCGCTGACGTGATCCATTCCTGGACGATCCCCGCCTTCGGTGTGAAGCAGGATGCGGTCCCCGGCCGTCTGGCCGAACTGTGGTTCGCTGCCGAGCGTGAAGGCATCTTCTTTGGCCAGTGTTCCGAGCTGTGCGGCAAGGACCACGCCTATATGCCGATCACGGTC
>CAZOMZ010000219.1:1701-3647 GCA_964581065.1 uncultured Loktanella sp.
GGTCAAAGTCGTCAGCCAGGAAACCTATGATGCATGGCTCGCCGATAACGGTGTAACGTCCTAAAAGCTTGAGGGCGGGGACCATCTCCGCCCTTCTTCCCGCACCACGACCCAGCGGGCTTTCATTGAAATGAACGTGTCAGGTCCAAGATGAGCGATATCAGCGCGACAGACAGAACCTACGAGGCCGGCATGGGCGATTATTTTGCCTTGCTGAAGCCGCGCGTCATGTCGCTGGTGGTCTTCACCGCGCTTGTCGGTCTTCTGGTTGCACCCATTCCGGTTCACCCGTTCATCGGGTTCGTCGCGATCCTGTGCATCGCTGTCGGGGCGGGGGCCTCGGGTGCGCTGAACATGTGGTGGGACGCCGACATCGATGCACGGATGAAACGCACGGCGGGCCGTCCGATCCCGTCAGGCCGCGTGCAGCCCGGCGAGGCCTTGGCCATTGGTCTGGCGCTTTCCGGCTTTTCCATCGTTCTGCTGGCGCTGGCGACGAATTTTCTGGCCGCGTTCCTGCTGGCATTCACGATCTTCTTTTACGCGATCATCTATTCGATGTGGCTCAAGCGTGCGACGCCGCAGAACATCGTGATCGGTGGTGCGGCTGGAGCCTTTCCTCCGATGATCGGCTGGGCCGTTGCCACAGGCACCGTCAGCATCGAAAGCGTTCTGATGTTCGCGCTGATTTTCATGTGGACGCCGCCGCATTTCTGGGCGCTGGCGCTTTTCGTCAAGTCCGACTACGGCAACGCCGGCATTCCCATGCTGACCGAAACACACGGCCGCGACAGCACCCGCAAGCATGTCCTTGTCTACACGCTGTTGCTGGTGCCCGTTGCCATCGGCCTTGCCTTCACGTCGATCGGCGGGCCGTTCTATCTGGCAGTTGCCGCATTCTTTAACGCGTGGTTCCTGAAGGGCGCCTATGACATCTGGCGCCGTGATGATGCCGCCTGCGAGGCCGACAAGCACCGGACCGAGATCAAGGTCTTCAAAGTCTCGCTTTACTACCTGTTTGCGCATTTCGGCGCCCTGCTGGTCGAGGCCGCATTGCGGCTTTACGGGCTGGGGGGCTGGTAATGGCAATTCAGGTTGAACATGAAATGCATGAGCGCCGCAAAGGGCGCAACTATGGCGTCGGCGTCCTGCTGATCGGCTTTATCGCGATCATCTTTGGATTGACCGTTGTCAAAGTCCTCCAACTCGGTGATGCCGCACAGTTCGAACGTTTCGATCACGTGGCACGCCCGCAAATCGTTCCAGAAGAAGGTGCAGGCGAATGAAGCTATTTCCCAATCTGCAAGGGCCACAAAGAACAGTCGCACAGACCGTTTCCGTCGTCGTGCTGATGGGTGGTTTGGCTTGGGCATCGGTTCCCTTCTACGACTGGTTCTGCCGTGTCACGGGATTTGGCGGTGCCACCAACGTGGCCGAATCCGAAAGTGACGTGATCCTCGATGAAACGATCCGCGTCCGCTTTGATGCCTCTTTGGAGCGCGACATGCCCTGGACGTTCAAGCCAGAGGTGCGCGAGGTCGAAATCCGTATCGGTGAAACCGGACTGGCCTTCTATGAAGCGCATAACCCGCTGGATGTGCCGATCGCCGGTCAGGCCTCCTACAATGTGACGCCTTACGAGGCGGGCCGGTTCTTCGACAAGATCGAATGCTTCTGCTTTACCGAACAGGTGCTGATGCCCGGTGAGACCGTGATGATGCCGGTCAGCTTCTTTGTGGACCCAGCGATCGTGGATGACCGCGAAGGGCAGTACATCCACACGATCACGCTGAGCTACACATTCTACCAGATCGACCTGCCCGAAGAAGAAATGCAGGCCTCGCTGGCACCCGAGACTTTGACAATTGAGCCGTCTGACGGCATAGAAACAAACTAACGACAAGCCTAAAGGGAACGCACCACATGGCGCACGCAAAGAACCACGA
>CAZOMZ010000220.1:0-3369 GCA_964581065.1 uncultured Loktanella sp.
GTGCCTCGCTTGAGGCGGCACCGACCGTCTATGTAAATGACGAGACTGCCGACGTGCTCAAGACGGTCGCCTTTGACGATCTTTGCATCACTTCCGGCATTGCAGTCTCGACAGACCCAGCCCCGGAAGGCGCCTTCACGCTGGAAGATGTGGCGGGCGTTGCCGTGGTCTTTGCCAAGGCCGACGGCGACAAATGCCAGCGCTGCTGGAAAATCCTGCCCGACGTCGGCACCCATGCCCATGCAGGTGTTTGCGGGCGCTGCGACGCGGCGCTGAGCTAGATCGGGGGGCTGGCAGATATGTTGATCTGCCAGTCCTCTCCTGTTGGTCCGTTGGGCGCGGATGCTTTGGACGGTGCTGTCACCGCGCTTGTCTGGGGTGCGGCGGGTAGCCTGAAATCAGGACAGTTATTCGATCAGCTAAGTGATGAGATGGCGCGCTATTTCGCACGCGATCTGACGCATTTCACCGTCCCGCTTGCTCCGCGCGGGTCGGCCTTCCAGCTAGGGTTTTACAATGCCTTACGCGCCATTCCTTATGGCGAGACACGGACCTATGGCGATCTGGCCAAGACGCTCGGCGTGACGGCGCAAGCGATTGGGCAGGCCTGCGGAGCGAATCCGATACCCATCCTGATCCCCTGCCACCGTGTTCTGGCAGCTGACGGTCTGGGCGGTTATTCGGGGCGCGGCGGGATCGAGGCCAAGGTCGCGCTTTTGCGTCTGGAAGGCGCGGCAGGTCTGCTGATCTAGGCGTTGCGGGCCGGAATGACCTGCTGTGCGATCCCGGCAAAGAGCAGATACACGGATGTCACAACCAGCCCCCAATGCGCCCAGCTTTCGGGGTAGAAATCCACCCATGCGGCCCAGCCCGCAAAGAAGGTCCATGCCAGCGCCATCGGGAGTGTGACGGCGCGCCAGCGTTCGGTTCGCACCGGATGGACGAACTTCAGCGGCATGAACATGGTGATCGCAAGGGCCCCCACAAGGACGAGCGATACCCAGAAATTTGGTTGCAGCGCGAAGATGACCAGCACCAGCATGTTCCAGCAGCCGGGGAACCCCGAAAAGGAATTATCCTTTGTCTTCATGCGCGTATCGGCGAAATACATGGCCGAGGCGAAGGTGATGATGATGATCGCGGTCCACCCCGTCCAGCCCGGCAAGAGGCCGGACTTGAACAGCGCATAGGCGGGCACAAAGACGTAGGTCAGATAGTCGATGATGAGATCAAGCAGGACCCCGTCGAACTCGGGCGCGTTCTTTTTGACGTGGTAGCGGCGGGCCAGTGGGCCGTCGATCCCGTCGACAAAGAAGGCCACGACCAGCCACAGGAACATCAGGCTCCACTGTTCTTCAACGGCAGCCAGCATCGCGAGCATTGCGAAGACTGCGCCTGTGGCCGTCAAAAGGTGAACGAGGAGGGCTTTGGTACGTAAATTCATCCCTGCACTTCTGCGGGAAAATTGCGATCAGGGCAAACAGTTAATCAGGCCTTGGGGTGGGCCTTTTCGTAGACGGCCATCAAGTGCGCGGCGTCCACGGCCGTGTAGGCCTGCGTCGTTGAAAGCGAGGCATGGCCCAGCAGTTCCTGAATGGCGCGCAGATCGCCGCCTGCGGCCAGCAGATGCGTCGCAAAGGAATGACGCATGGCGTGCGGGGTCGCTGTGGCCGGAAGGCCCAGTTGCAGGCGTGCCTGTTCCATTACTTTCTGGATCGCGCGGGCCGAAAGCGGTTTGGCGCGCAGGCTGCGAAAGATGGGCGCATCGTTCGCCACCGGATAAGGGCAGAGTGCGAGGTATTCGGCCACCGCATCTCTTGCGGCGGGGATGACCGGCACGATGCGTTCCTTGTCACCCTTGCCTCTGATCCGCAGCACGTCTGGCAAGGGAACGTCACGCCCCGTCAACCCGAGCGCTTCGGAAATGCGCAAGCCGCACCCGTAAAGCAGGGTGACAACGGCAATGTCTCGCGCGGCGATCCATGGCTCGCTTGCCTGAAGGCCGACCCTTTCGATCATCGCGGCGGCGGCGTTTTCCTCCAAGGGGCGGGGCAGCTTGCGCTGAAACTTGGGTGCGCGGACAGACAGGACGGCGGTTGGCTCGAACCCTTCGCGCTCGGCCAGCCAGCGGTAGAATGTCTTGACGGCCGAAAGGCTGCGCGCCAGCGACCGCGCCCCGATCCCGCGTCCGCGCTCATGCGCCATCCAAGCGCGCATGTCGCGCACTGTGATACGCGCAACGGCGCCCAATCCCTGCGACCCGCCATGGTGCTGGCCCATAAAGGCCAGAAACCCCAGCACATCGGTCTGATAGGCCTTGAGCGTGTTCTCGGCAGCCCCGGCCAATGCCCGCTGCTGGTCAAGCCAGCTGTTCAGCGCATCTGACAAGGCAGGCGAGATCATCGGTTCAACTCAGCCAGCGGCGCACGACCCGCTCGACCACGCCTGCAAAGAAGGCAAGCAGGTCCGTGCCCTGCTGCGGGGTAAAGAGGGTCTCGTCCTCGCTGCCCATCACGAGCATCGCAGGCATCCGTCCTTCGCCAAGATCAATCCTCAGGCAGGCCTCAGATTTGATATAGGCGCCACGCTCGCCATAAAGCGCGCTGCCGGCCTTGTGGAAGGGGCGCAAGGTCACCTGACGGGCCGGCATATTGCGGCCGAGCGTGATGTAACCTTCGACAAAGCCTTCGGGCATGACGGAAATCTGCGTATCGCTGAGACCCGCCTTGTCCGGATCATTGCTTTCGACAACCAGACGCATGGCATCGACACGCAGGATATCGGCGACCTCGCCATGCAGGTCGTTGAGGAACTGGGGAAAGCTGGAGGGTTCCATCATGCGCAGGATCGCGCGGTGGACCTGATTGGTGCCCGCCAGATTGTCGTAGGCAGCCGCAATGACAGTCCGGTGGGTTTCCTCAAGCCGGTCCAGCCGTGCTTCGAGACGTGTCATCGCAACCGCACGCAGATCGACGATATTGTCGCCCTGCGCCGCCTCGTTCGCCCCCACAAGGGCGCGCATCACATCGGGGTCTTCGAGAAGAACATCAGGGTTCGCAATGATCTTCGCGCGAAGATCATCCGCCATTGCTTGATCGGTCATTGTGCCTGCTCTGCTTTGTTTTTTGACAAACTAGCAGGGTCGGGGGCGGTTTGTCCTGCCCTTTGTCCCTTGGAGGGCTGCGGCGTGGCACATTTGCCCCAGCAGGGAAAGGCGGGCCGGTGGCCCGCCTGTCATGCCTTTACAGGATCTTGATGCCTGCTTTTTCCACGTCGGCCATGAAACCGGCCAGACCCTTGTCGGTCATCACGTGGTTTGCCATCGCCTTGATCACCGATGGCGGGGCTGTCGCCACATCGGCGCCGATC
>CAZOMZ010000220.1:3379-3646 GCA_964581065.1 uncultured Loktanella sp.
TCGAAGCCGTAGTTGTCATAGATAGTGCGGATGTCTTCGATCAGTTCCAGACCGTCCATGTTCAGATCGTCCAGACGCCCGATGAAGGGGCTGATGAAGGTCGCACCGGCCTTGGCAGCGAGCAGCGCCTGATTGGCCGAAAAGCACAGGGTCACGTTGACCATGATGCCATCGTCAGACAGTGTCTTGCAGGTTTTCAGGCCCGCCCAGGTCAATGGGACTTTTACGGCGATGTTATCAGCGATTTTGGCCAGCTTGCGGCCCTCG
>CAZOMZ010000221.1:0-3592 GCA_964581065.1 uncultured Loktanella sp.
TTTCAGCGTGCCGATTTCGGGGCGGTCGATCCATTGGCCGCTGCCCGGCGTGGCAGTGAATGCCCCGCCTTGGACAATGTGGTTCCCGCGTAGCCAGACATCGGTAGGCCAGCCCTTGACGGTGCGTCCGACCCAAGGGTTGTAGCCCACGTTGTCGTGCAAATCGTCGGCGCCGTATGTGACGGTTTTCTCTGGGTCCCAGAGCGTGATATCCGCATCCATGCCGACAGCAAGCTGGCCCTTCTTTTGTAACCCATAGATCTCTGCGGCGCGGGTGGCTGTGATTTGAGCAAAAGCCTCCGGCCCGCCTTTGCCGCCGGTCACCATTGCGTCGAACATCAGGGGCAGGCGGGTTTCCAACCCCGGAAGGCCATTGGCGATCTGGTCAAAACGGGCGTTCGGACCTGCCGAGAGCTTGCCGGTTTCGTCAAAGCGATAGGGCGCGTGGTCGGAAGAGACAAGTTGCAGGGTGCCGTCCGCCAATGCCTCCCAGAGGGCGGCCTGATCGTCGGCGGTGCGCTGGGGTGGGGAACACATGAATTTGGCGCCCTCCAGCCCGTCCTGATGGAGGATATCCTCGGTCATGAAGAGGTAATGCGGACAGGTCTCGGCCCAGACGGGCGCACCGCGTTTGCGGGCCGCACGTATCGCTTCGGCCCCCTCGCGGGTCGAGATGTGGAAGACCATGACAGGCGTGTCGACATATTCGGCGAGGCGGCAGATCCGCTCGACCGCCTCGATCTCGGCCATGCGCGGGTGCGAGGCGGCGTGGTGGTGCGGCGCGGTCTTGCCAGCGGCGAGCAGGGCGGATTTAGCCTCGGCAATGATCGCGTCATTCTCGGCATGGACACAGACCAGCCCGCCCGAGCCGCGCGCGCGGCGCAGCGTATGCAGGATCTGTGCGTCGGTCAGTTTGATGTTGTAGGTGGTAAAGACCTTGATCGACATATGACCGGCGGCCATGGCCCGCGCGATGTCATCATCAAAATCATCAACGCCCGTGTCCCGCACGATCATATGAAACGCGTGGTCGATCATCGCGCCGCGCTTGGCGCGGGCGGTGTAATCGGCGACCGCATCGCTGATTTTCTGCCCTTCGCCCTGTGCGGCAAAGCTGATCACCGATGTCGTGCCGCCCATCGCGGCAGAGCGCGTGGCGGTCTCGAAGGTGTCGGCATTCATCAGGCCCATGCCGGACATCTGTTCGATATGGGCATGCGGATCGACTCCACCGGGCATGACGAATTTGCCGGCGGCATCAACACTGGTCCGGCCCGTCAGGTCGCTGCTGATGGCTGCGATACTTTCCCCGTTCACGCCCAGATCTGCGGTCAGCACACCCTCGGGCGTCACGACCTGACCGCCTTTGATCACCAGATCATATGTCTCGGGCATGGGGGCACTTTCCTGAAATCACCCCGCGATGTTGCCGCGCAAGTCCGGTGCAGTGCAAGCCCCTAGCCGCCAGACTCTTCGCTGCCTTCCTTGCTGTCGAGATCCTTGACCGAGGCGCGCCCGATCATATGCGCGCCGATCGGAGACGTGAGCATCAGGAACAGGATGATTGCGATTACGCGCACGGTGATCTCGGCTTCGGACAGATAGATCGCGCCGCCGATCAGGATCAGGCTGGACCCCAATACACCGGCCTTGGTCGAGGCATGCATCCGTGTCAGCACATCGGGCAGTCGGAGAACACCAATCGCGGCGACAAGGGCGAAGAAACCGCCGACGAGCAGGAAGATGGCGATGATAATATCAAGCATCGGAGTTCTCCTTGCGGCGCGCATCCGCACGTTCGGCATAGCGGGCGAGGGCAACCGTGGCGAGGAAGCCCACCAGTGCCAGCACGAGGGCCACGTCCAGCAGCGCATAGACACCCGTTGCAACAGCGGCTACGCCACAGACTGCGATGATCGATACGGTCATCATATCGAGTGCGACCACGCGGTCCGCCAGTGTTGGCCCTTTCGCCAGACGGATAAATGCCACGGCAAGCGACAGCATCACCATCACAAAGCTGATCGAGATTGCCCAGTCGAGGAAGACATAGGTTGCCATTATTCAAAGACCTCCTTGACCATACGCTCCATCCCGTTTTTCAGGCCCGCGATCACCTCGTCCGGGTCATCTGCGAACATCGCGTGCACGATCAGCGTTTTCCGGTCCGGTGTCACATCAAGGCTGAGCGTGCCGGGGGTCAATGAGATCAGGTTCGTGACCAGCAGGATCTCGATATCCGATTTCACATCGAGCGGCATCTCGAGGATCTTGGGGTTGGAGTAATCCGTTGGCGTCAGCACGTCATAGGCCACACGGATGCTCGACACTGTCAGATCGTAGAGAAAGTAGAGGATCAGCCGCACCGCGCGATAGGCGCGCAGGAAATAGCCGTTGGGCGGCCCGAACAGCGGTTGCAGAAGCCAAAGGATCGCAAATCCCAGCAAGAAACCGGCCGTCAGTTGGAAGAGTGTAAAACTGCCCCAGAGCGCGGCCCACATGACCGCCAGCAGCAGGTTGAGCAGAAACAGGTTCATTCAGTCTCTCCCAGAACGGCGGCGATATAGGCGGTCGGGTCAAGCAGTTGCGCAGCCGAGCGTTCGGCAAATTGCACGAAAGGTTCGGGGTTCATGCCGATGATGATCGTCAGCACTGCCAGACCGCCGATCGGCAGCAGTTGCGCCCACTTGTTTTGCAGGTTGGACAGGCGCGGCTCGACCCCGTCGGGGTGGTTTTTCCAGAAGGCTTCTGCCCAGATCTTGGTCATCGAGTAGATCGTCATCAGACCCACGGCGAGCGCGATGAAGGCGACAAACCACATCTCGATATCTAGCGTCGCCTTGACGATGATGTATTTCGCCCAGAACCCCGAAAGCGGCGGGAAACCGGCCAGCGAGAAGGCGGGGATCAGGAAGAGGATGCCGAGGAAGGGCGCATATTTGTAGAGGCCGCCGATCTGGTAGACCTCGGTGCCGCCCGTCAGCCGTTTGGCCACGCCTGCGATCAGGAAAAGGTTTGCCTTCACGATGATATGGTGGACCAGATAGAAAACCGCGCCGACAATCGCGAGCGGGGTCATCAGCGCCAGACCCAGCACCATATAGCCAATCTGGCTGATGATGTGGAACGACAGGATCTTGCGGAAGTCGGACTGCGCCGCAGCACCCAGAACACCCACCACCATGGTCAGACAGGCGACCCAGAGCAGGATGGTATGTGTGAAGGCGATGTCATGGTCGAACACCAGCGTGAAGCAGCGGATCAGCGCATAGACCCCGACTTTGGTCAAAAGCCCTGCAAAAATCGCCGAGACCGAAAAGCTGGGCGTGTGATAGGCCGCAGGCAGCCAGAAGAAGAGCGGGAAGACAGCCGCTTTCACGCCGAAGGCCACCATGAACATCATGGCGACAACCGTTAGCAGCCCCTGATTTTCGACCTCTTCAACCTTGAGTGCGAGATCGGCAAAGTTCAGCGTTCCTGTCAGGCCATAAAGCAGGCCGATGCCGGTCAGGAAAAAGATCGTCGAGATCAGGTTGAGTGCCACGTATTTCACGCCGCCATCCAACTGCTCTTTCCCGCCCATGAGGACAAG
>CAZOMZ010000222.1:0-3584 GCA_964581065.1 uncultured Loktanella sp.
TTGCGCCAGTCGTCGTCGATCGAGACGATGTCGAACTCGAAATCGGCCATGCCGGCTTCTTCCAGCAGTTCCATTGCGCGGGCAGGGTTGTACTCCAGACCCGGAACATCGGCCCAAGCAGGGTGCATCGGACCAACGTGCTGGTTGCGTGCAACCTGACCAAGGTTCGAGTAGCCCAGTTCGAGGCAGACCGCGTTGTCGACTGCATGTGCAATCGCCTGACGGACGCGCTTGTCGGCATAAGGACGCATGCCGTCAACTTCGGCCAGCTGGTTTGGACGGATGACGATGGTCGCAGCAGAGGCGATCTCGGACCGCTCCCAGCCGATCCCTTCGACGATCTCAACAAAGTCACCGACGGTTTCGTAGAACATGTCGACTTCGTCTGCAGCAGCAGCGGCCACCCAAGCGGATGGGTCTGTGCCGTAGTCGATGTACTCGATACGGTCGAGGTAGGCGCCTTTGCCTTCCGCGTAGCCCCACCATTCGAAGCCCTCGTTGCGCACGAGCGATGCTTTCACACCAACTTCGAACTCATCAGGCAGATATGGGCCGGTACCGACCGGGTTGCCGGTCATGTTGTTGGCGTCAAAGTCTGCAGGCACGATCGCAGCAGGGTAGTCCGCCATACCCGCGATCAGCGAGATGTCGGATCCGGGCAGGTTCAGGCGAACGGTGTGGCTATCAACCACTTCGATGCCGCCGTCGACTGCCATGCCGGTGGCTTCGTCGATCAGGATCGCGAAACGGCCGGCCATCGAGTTGCCTTCAACGTTCTTGTCACACCAGCCAGCGATGTTGCGGGCAACATCTTCGGCTGTGAAGTCGTCGCCGTTGTTCCACTTGACGCCCTTGCGAACGTTCAGAGTGTAAACGGTCGCATCGTCGTTGACGTCCCAGCTTTCCAGCAGCATTGGCGCAAAGGAACCGTCGTTGTTGTATTCAACGAGGTATTCCAGCCAGCCGTGCGAGAAGAACGCGATCTGAGTCCAGTCATATGTGCGTGGGTCTTTCAGCGCGCGCACTTCCATCTGCATGCGGACGGTGCCGCCCTGCTGATGGCCGGCAGCTGCCGCAGGCTGAGCCGCACCGATCAGTCCGTATGCGGTCGCAGCCGTCACACCCAGGGCTGTGGTCCGTGCGAGGAATTCACGGCGGCTGAGTTTGCCCGCCTTTTCTTCCTCGGCATACATCAGGGCCGCTGGATGGATTCTTGAGTTTTCGTGCGTCATTCGTTTCTCCCTGTGACACATTTATTTTTTCGTCGGGAGCCTTCTGGCCCTGCCACGTCCATGACAAGGCTTTCGTGTCCCGCCCAGCACCCATAGCGCACAATTTTTCGCCGCAGGTCAACAGAACCTTTTGTCAAACATATGTCATAAGCGACATATTGACATTCTTTTTGCGACATCGTCGCTCACAAGATCAAAGCGCTTTGGCGCCGCAACGCAGCAAATTATGCCGTTTGCTGCATGGGACGCTCATTTTCGGCTTTCCTGAAAGCTGAGGGTGTCTTGCCGGATATTTCTTGAAATCTGCGGGTGAAATAGGCCGGAGACTGGAACCCGAGGCTTGCTGCGATCTGTTGAATCGGTGTCGCGGTGTCTTTCAACAGGACACAGGCCTCGTAATGGACCCTGTCATTCAGCAGCGCCAGCGCCGAGCGACCGCAGGTCTTCCGGCAGCAGCGCGTCAGATGTGTGGTCGTCACGCCAAGTGCGGCGGCATAGTCTGCCACATTGCGGTCTGATCCGAAATCGCGCGAGATCATGGCCGTGTAGCGTGCCACCAGTTTGGCGGCTGCTGTGCTGCGCCGTTGGTCTGCCTGTGCGGGATCGCGCTGGCGCAACTGCCGTTCGACAAAGATCGACAGAAGGCCAAAGTGACAGGCAGCGGCCCGCGCATCACCCGAGGGCTTGAGCTCTCTTTCAATCGCTTCGAGATGGCCGACAGCTTCTTTCTGTCCATCCACACCCAAAAGGCGCAAATGAAAGGGATCGGTTGGCCAGCTGGCGACATCGCTGAACGTCAGGACATGGCCAAAGACCATCGGGCCGACCTCCATCCCGTACATTGTGTGTGGCGGAATATAGATCAGGTTGTTCGGCCCGTAGCCATTGGTCAGACCCGCGACGGTGATCCGGCCCTGACCCTTGGTGACATGGATCAGCCGTCCGTTCTGGTGGCTGCGCATGGCTTCGGTCCGCCAGCGCCCGGTGGCGCCTGCATGGGTGAGGGTGGCCAGCGACAGCGTCGCCGGTGACAGGGTGATCGTGCTGAGCATCTACTTGCCTCGATGTTCTCTTTTTTCTGCAACTAGGCGGCACGGGCCGCGCGAAATCAATCCGGCGCGGCGTCCGCGAATCGCAGTGTTGCAGATAAGTCAGGGCTATCGGCGGGAATATGCCACCATTGGCGGTGGCGGGCCCGAAACCACGTTCTTTGCCGCTTGGCATATTGGCGGCTCGCGATGATGGCCGCGTCCCGCGCCTCTGCGAGAGACAGTGATCCCTTCAGATGGGCCATCAGCTCGGGTGCGCCGATGGCCTTTGAGGACAGATGTGCGGGGTTCCAGTCCGGCAGCATGGCGCGTGCTTCATCAAGTGCACCTTGGTCCAGCATCATGTCGAACCGGCGCGCGATGCGCTCATTCAGCCAGTCTTTGGGTGCGTCCAGCGTGATCGCGACAGCCTTGGACAAGGGCAAAAGCGGCGGTGGCGTCTCATCCTGCCATGAGGCCAGACTGCGCCCCGTGGCCTGCAGCACCTCCCAGGCCCGCTGCACGCGGGCGCGGTTCAGCGTGTCGATGCGGGCCGTCGTTTCGGGGTCGAGGTCGGCAAGAAGGGATGCGAGGTCCATCTCATTGCCCGCAGCGCGGATGTCGTCGGGCGTGGCGGGGATTTCGGCAAGACCTTGGGTCAGTGCGTTGAAATTGAGGCCTGTTCCGCCCACGATGATGGGCCGCGCGTCGCCTTGCAAAAACGGGGCAACTTCGCGCAGCCAATGGCCTGTGGAATATGGCGCATCAAAGGGAATATGCCCGTAGAGCGCATGTGGTGCAGCCGCGAGATCGGTATCGTCGGGGCGGGCGGTCAGGATGCGCCAGCCGTCAAAGACCTGCAGCGCATCGGCATTCACGATCACGCCGCCCTGACGCCGCGCAATCTGCAGGGCGAGCGCCGATTTGCCACTGGCCGTCGGACCGGCAATCAGGACCGGTGTTGTCGGCATGATCAGAGGGGGTGAAACTGTGGTCATCGGGTCCGCCATAATACTGGCTGCGGGTTAGCAGAATTCGCCTGCAGCGCAAAGTCGGGGATTGTGACGACTCACGTTGAACATGGGTGCAAAATCGGACAGTTTAGCGCCGATCAGAAATACCAGCGGGAGCACGCCATGAGCGAGACTGAGAAAACGGCATACAAACGGGTGATGCTCAAAATCTCGGGGGAGGCGCTGATGGGCGACACCTCGTTCGGTCTGCACCCGCCGACAGTCCAGCGCGTCGCCAAGGAGGTGAAGTCGGTTCATGACCTTGGCGTCGAGATCTGCATGGTCATCGGGGGCGGGAACATCTTTCGCGG
>CAZOMZ010000223.1:0-3555 GCA_964581065.1 uncultured Loktanella sp.
CGTTTGGAAATCTTGTAGCAGCGCAAAGCGGGGGCGGTCTTGGGGATGGTCACGCCGGTGACCAGTTCGCCCGGTTTGCGGTCCTGCTTGCCATAGGCGAGGAAGAAATCCTCGATGGCCAAGTCGCGGGTCGTGTCCCCTTGCCGCAGATGCAGGGTGGCCCCCAGAGCGATCAGCGCGGGCGGGTTGTCACCGATAGGCGAGCCGTTGGCGATATTGCCGCCGATGGTGGCCGCAGCGCGCACCTGTTCGGACCCGTAGCGGCGGACCATCTCGGCGTAGGAGGGGTGGTGGGCTTTCATCGCCTGATGAACGTCATCCATCGTAACGCCCGCACCGATGGTGATGCTGTCAACGTTGATAGCAATCTGTTGCAGGTCGCGGCAGCGGTTCAGAAAGACCACCTCGGGCAGGTCGCGCAACTGTTTGGTCACCCAGAGGCCGACGTCTGTCGCCCCTGCGATGACAGTCGCGTCGGGATTGGCGGCATACCATGTGGCAAGCTCGTCGAGCGTTTCGGGTGCGTAAGGCGGGGCTTCGACCTCGGGCGCCGCGTCATTCAACCATTCGGGGACGGGTGCAGCCGTGGCCGCTTCTGCGGCGCGGATGATCGGCGCGTAGCCGGTGCAGCGGCAGAGGTTGCCTGCCAGCACATCGTCATGGTCGTGGCGGCCGTTCCTATGGGCGACCGCCATGGATGCGACAAAGCCCGGTGTGCAGAACCCGCATTGCGAGCCGTGGTGATCCACCATGGCCTGTTGCACAGGATGCATCTGGCCATCGGGGCCACTGATGCCTTCGACTGTGCGGACGGCCTTGCCGTGAAGCTGCGGCAGAAAGAGGATACAGGCGTTCAGCGCCTTGGCGCCTGCGTCATCGGTGACCATCACCGTGCAGGCACCGCAGTCGCCTTCGTTACAGCCTTCCTTGGTGCCGCAAAGCCCGGCGTCCTCGCGCAGCCAGTCGAGCAGGGTGCGGGTTGCCTCCGCTTCGACCTGCACGGTTTCCCCATTGAGAAGAAACGTGACGTTCATCAAGTAAACCTGCCGCCTTACCCGGAATATCCCCAAGAGGCCGGAGTCGATGCGGCGTAGAGGCCGGCCCGCCCGCCATCAAAGCGGGCCAGCCTGCGTTTGGCAAGTCTTTCGTCGACAGGATGCCTGAAGGCTGCGCAAATGCCTGAAAGGGCGTCAGTTCAGGCGTCAGCCCGCAGTTTTGCACAAAGACCCGTCAGATTTTCCATCGCGCCGTCCCAGCCTTGCATGACTTCGGGCAGTGTTTCGGGGCCGGTGAAGGACGACACCGCGACCGTAATACCAAGCGCCGTGCCCTTGCCTTCGGGCATCAGGTTGTAGGTTACAAAGCTGGTGCAGGCGGCCTCGCCCCCGAAGATTAGGGTTTCAGTGCAGACCGCCCGTTCCGGTGCCGTCAGGTGATACCAGCGTGTGACGACCTCGAACGCGGGGTCGTCTGCCGGACCGCAAAGCTGGCGGTCTTCGCCGCCGACGCGCAGGTCGGATGAGACGGTTTCGACCGGCGTATCTTCGTCAGGCGCGCTCCATTTGTCGCGGTATTTGGCGTCGGTCAGCACCGCAAAGAGGCGCTCGGGCGCCAGAGGCAGGCTCCGGAAGAGGTCAAAGGATTTTGTATCAAGTGGCATATGCTTTCCCTTTCTTCAGAGGGTCGCCGCAATTTCCGCCATTTGATCGGCGGCGGCACCCCAGCCTTCGAAAAAGCCCATGGCCTTATGTGCTTCGGCACCCGCCGTATCGAGATGGCGGACGGTCACAGTGTAAGTGCAACCTGTATCCTTGGGCGTGATGGTCATTTCGGCGGTGAAGGGAAACTGACCTTCGCCGGAATTGTCCTGCGGCTGGAAGCCCGCCGTCATCATGTTCGTGAAGGCAAAGCGGCGTCCTTCTTCGGCGACAAGCACACAGCCATTTCCGGACATGGGTTCGGGCATGTCGGGGATGACCATTGTTGTGTCGAAGGCCCCGCCGGGAAAGGGCCCGATGAGCGCTTTTGTGGTTTGCACAGGTTTGGGCGCGAACCACTGCATCAACAATTCGGGCTCGGTCCAGCAGCGCCAGACGCTATGCGCCGAGGCGGCAAGATCGCGGGTAAAGGATAGGGTGGTATCACTCATCAAATTTCTCCAGTGATGCGGCGAGTTTATCAAGACGGTCCAGTCGCGTTTCCCAGATCTCGCGCTGCCAGGCGAGCCAGCCTTGCGCCTCGATCAGGGGTTGCGGTTCGATGTGGCAGGTCCGCACGCGGCCCTTTTTGATGGACCGGACGATGCCTGTGTCCTCAAGCACCTTAAGGTGGCGCATGAATGTAGGCAGCGCCATGTCGTGCGGGGCATGAAGCTCGCTCACGCTGGCAGGACCAGAGGCGAGCCGTTCGATAACGGCGCGGCGGGTCGGGTCGGACATGGCACCGAAGAAGGAATCAAGATGGTTAGTCATGTGGATAAGTATTGGCGATCGCATTGGGCCTTGTCAACACACTTAGTCATAGAGCTAAGTTTTTTGCCGCTTGCCCCTGACAGGTCAGCCGATACCTTTCACCCATGAGCACCAATCCCCGATTCATCCATCTCCGCATCCACACCGAATATTCGCTGCTGGAAGGCGCGATCCCGGTCAAGAAACTGCCCGGACTGGTGGCAGGGATGGATATGCCTGCGGTCGCTGTGACCGACACCAACAATATGTTCTGCGCGCTGGAATTCTCTGAAGGTGCGTCAAAGGCAGGCATCCAGCCGATCATCGGCTGTCAGGTGGATATCACCTATCTTGAGGCCGAGCCGGGCAAGCGTCCCGAAGCGCCTGCGCCCGTTGTTCTGCTGGCGCAGTCCGAAGCAGGCTATATGAACCTGATGAAGCTGAACTCCTGCGCTTATCTGGATGCCGCAGGCCAGCTGCCGCAGGTCACGGTCGAGGAACTGGCAGCCCATGCCGAGGGGCTGATCTGCCTCTCTGGTGGCCCTGATGGTCCGATTGGGCGGCTCTTGCGGCAGGGCCAGCGCCCCAAAGCCGAAGCGCTGATGGACCGGCTGGCGGTGATCTATCCGGATCGCCTCTATGTCGAGTTGCAGCGTCATCCGGTGGATGGTGGTCTGCCGGAGGCCGAAAGCCTGTCCGAGCGCGGTCACATCGAGATGGCCTATGCCAAGGGTCTGCCGCTGGTGGCCACCAATGACGCCTATTTCCCGAAGCCCGAGCTTTACGAAGCCCATGATGCGCTGATCTGCATTTCAGAGGGCGCCTATGTTGATCAACAGGAGCCGCGACGTCGGTTGACCGCGCAGCATTACCTCAAGTCGCCGCAGGAAATGGTCACCCTCTTTGCCGATCTTCCCGAGGCCCTGGAGAATACCGTCGAGATTGCGCGCAGATGCGCCTTCAAGGCCTACAAACGCGCACCGATCCTGCCCAAGTTTGCCGATGACGAGGTCGCGGAATTGCGCCGTCAGGCACAGGAGGGGTTGAAGGCGCGTCTGGCGGTTATCCCCCATGCCGCCCCTGTCGAGGAATATGAAAAGCGGCT
>CAZOMZ010000224.1:0-3551 GCA_964581065.1 uncultured Loktanella sp.
CGTGGTTCTGGCCCTCGGCACCCGCCTCAACCCGTTCTCGACCCTTCCCGGCTATGGCATCGACTACTGGCCGGCAAACGCCAAGGTTATTCAGGTCGACATCAACCCGGACCGCATCGGGCTGACCAAGAAGGTTTCCGTCGGCATCGTTGGTGATGCGGCCAAGGTTGCCAAAGGCATTCAGGCGAACCTTGCCGATCACGCAGGCGACGCCGGCCGTGACGAGCGCAAGGCAATGATTGCGCAGACCAAGTCGGCTTGGGCGCAGGAGCTTTCCAGCCTCGACCACGAGCAGGACGATCCGGGCACATCCTGGAACGAGCGCGCCCGTGCGGCACGTCCCGACTGGATGTCGCCCCGTCAGGCATGGCGCGCCATTCAGGCAGCAATGCCCGAAAACGCGATCATCTCGTCTGACATCGGCAACAACTGCGCCATCGGCAACGCCTATCCGTCGTTCCCCACAGGCCGCAAATATCTGGCCCCCGGCCTCTTTGGTCCATGCGGCTACGGTCTGCCTGCGATCATCGGCGCCAAGATCGGCCAGCCTGACGTGCCAGTAATCGGCTTTGCCGGTGACGGTGCCTTCGGGATCGCCGTGAACGAACTGACCGCCATTGGCCGTGACGAGTGGCCAGCGATCACCCAGATCGTCTTCCGCAACTACCAGTGGGGCGCGGAAAAGCGGAACTCGACCCTGTGGTTCGATGACAACTTCGTCGGCACCGAGCTGGACATGAAAGTGTCCTATGCCGGTATCGCCAATGCCTGCGGTCTGAAAGGTGTTCAGGCCAAGACAATGGACGAGCTGACAGCGATGCTGAACCAGGCGATCAAGGATCAGATGGAAAACAACACCACGACCCTGATCGAAGTCATCCTGAACCAGGAACTGGGCGAGCCCTTCCGTCGCGACGCGATGAAAAAGCCCGTCCGCGTGGCAGGTATCGACGCCTCCGATATGGCAGCCGAGTAGGTTGCCATTCGATCTTGGCCCCGCGACAGCGGCGGCCCTTGCAATCGGATTGCTGGGGGCCGCTTTTGTCCGGGGCTATTCGGGTTTCGGGTTCTCGGCGATCTTCATCGCCTTTGCGGCACTGCTGACAAACCCGCTGCCTCTTATTCCGGTGGTTTTTGCATGCGAAATCCTCATGACAGCCTTCCAAGCCCGCGGTATCCGCGGTCACGTGGACTGGCGTCGTGTGGGATGGCTCTTGCTGGGGGCGGCGGTGGCGCTGCCCTTTTCGGTCTCGGTCATGCTTTCTGTTGGAACGGACACAGCACGGCTCGTCATTTCCGCGATCATTCTGGTGATGTCGCTGGTGCTGCTGTCGGGCTGGAGCCTGCAACACAAGATCGGCGGACCGGGCCATGGCGCCGTGGGCATGCTCTCGGGTGCTTGCAACAGCGCAGGGATCGGCGGATTGCCGGTGGCCGCGTTTCTGTCCGCGCAACCGGTCGAAGCCGCGATCTTTCGCGCAACAATGATCGTCTATCTGACGGGGTTGGACCTGATCACCCTGCCTTTGCTCTGGCATGGCGGGCTGGTCACATGGGACACCGCGTTGGCCGCGGCGATGGCCTTTCCATTGCTGGCCTTGGGCGTTTGGCTTGGCGGACGCCAGTTTCTCAGCGCATCGCCCACCACGTTCCGCCGCTTTGCGGTGCTTTTGCTTTTAGCCCTGTCGCTCTTGGGTCTGATCCGCGCTTTCTGGGGAAGCTGACATGACAACACCATTCCTTTCCACCCGCCAAGCGCAGGCCCCCGCTGACCTGATTGCCAAGGCGCAAGCTTTCGCCGCCCCGCGCGTGGCCATTGCCCGCGCAGGCGCACCCCTGCCGATGGAGGCTGCCAAGCAGGCGACCGAGGCCGGTCTCATGATCCCTGTCTTTGTTGGCGAGGCCGATATGATCCGCGCCGAGGCGGACAAGCTGGGCTGGGATATCAGCGCCTGTGTGCTGCACGACACCACCGGCGAGGAAGAGGCGGGCAGAACCGCCGCCGCCCTTTGCGGTGCGGGCGAGGCTGACGTTCTGATGAAGGGCCAGCTGCACACGGATGTTTTCATGAAAACGGCCGTTGCACGCGATGCGGGTCTGCGCACCGGCAACCGCTTTGTCCATATCTTCCACATCACCCATCCGGACGGTGGCAAGCCTCTGCTGGTCTCGGATGCGGCCCTGAACGTCTCACCCGATATCCCGACTCGGCAGTCGGCAATTCTGGAAGTCGAAAAACTGTTGCATGCCTTGGGCAATGCGCGCCCCAAGATTGCGATCCTCTCTGCCACCGAAAGCGCGATCCCTTCGGTGCCATCGTCGATGGAAGCCAAGGAACTGGCGGACTGGGCCGCCGAGAATGTCGCTGGAGCGGATGTTTCCGGACCGCTGGCGCTGGACCTGATCCTGTCGCCCAAGTCGGTCGCCACCAAGGGCATGACCGATGATCCCGTGGCGGGTCAGGCGGATGCCATCATTGTGCCGGATATCGTGTCAGGCAATGCGATCTTCAAATCGCTTGTCTATCTGTCCGGCGGCTGTGCCGCGGGGCTGGTCACCGGAGCGAAAGTGCCGATCCTGCTGACCTCGCGCGCAGACCCTCCTGCGGCGCGGATCGCGTCAGCGGCGCTGGCTGCCATCAGCTGCGGTTTGCCCAAGTGATTGACACCCTTCTCTCCGCAACCGATCTGACCGGCAACGAGTTCGCGATCCTCACCGGCATCGTGATCCTTGCTGGCATCGTGCGGGGGTTCTCGGGTTTCGCGCTTTCGGCAGTGGTCATGGCAAGCGCCGTGATCATCCTGCCGCCCGTCCAGTTGATCCCGATCTGTTGGTGGCTGGAGATGACGGCTTCGGTCCTGATGGCCAAGGGCGGCTGGCAAGAGGCTGACCGCGGTGTGGTCTGGGGTCTTGTGATCGGCTCGACCGTGGGCGTGCCGGTCGGGCTTTGGCTGACCACAAGCCTGCCGGTCGACGCCAGCAAAACGATCGCGCTTGTGATCATTATCGCGCTTGCCGCATCACAGCTTGCCAAAGTGCGCCTGCCGTTTCTGGCGACCAAGCCGGGGCTTTATGGGTCCGGCTTCACGGCAGGCGTCGTCACTGGCCTTGCCAGCGTCGGCGGCATGGTGATCGCGCTCTATGTGCTGGCGCAGGATGCAGTTGCGGGCAAGATGCGGGCGGCACTTGTGCTGTTTCTCTTCCTCAGCTCGATCACCTCGATGGTCACGCTTCTCTGGTTCGGCGTGATGGACGGCACAGCCGTTGCACGGGGCCTTAGCCTCGCGATCCCGACGGCATTCGGCGTGTTTCTTGGCCAGCTGCTCTTTACGCCACGCTTTGCCGCCTACTATCGTCCATTTTGCCTGTCTTTGCTTTGTGCATTGGCTGGCGCCGCCCTCATCCGCACGCAACTCGCTTGAAAGGTACGCTCATGTCACTCGATCAGCCGCAACTGGATACCTCGCCGAAAGTCTCGGACGAAGTGCGCAAGACGACCTGCTACATGTGCGCCTGCCGCTGCGGGATCAACGTGCATATGAAGGACGGCA
>CAZOMZ010000225.1:0-3546 GCA_964581065.1 uncultured Loktanella sp.
CGCGGGCATCAGCGCCCCTGTCGGGCAGGCTTGCACGCATTCACCGCAAGCCACGCAGGATGAGGCACCCATCGGATCGTCGAAGTCAAAAACGGGATAGGCCGTCGCACCGCGTCCCGCCATCCCGATCACGTCGTTGACCTGAACCTCGCGGCAGGCGCGCACGCAAAGCCCGCATTGGATACAGGCATCGAGGTTCACCGACATTGCCACATGGCTGCTGTCGAGCAGCGGGATATGTTCCTCTTTCGCCGGAAAGCGGCTTTCGCCGACATCCTGTGTCGCGGCCATGTCCCACAGATGCGCTGACTTGTCATGCGCCACGTCCTGCGCCGGTTGATCGGCGACCAGCAATTCCATGACCATCTTGCGGGCTTGGCGTTCGCGTGGCTGGTCTGTTGTGACGACCATCCCTTCGCTGGGTTCGCGGATGCAGGAGGCTGCCAGCGTGCGCTCGCCCTCGATCTCCACCATGCAGGCGCGGCAGTTGCCGTCAGACCGGTAGCCGGGTGCCGGCTTGTGGCACAGGTGCGGGATGACCAGTCCGCGTCCGTTCGCCACTTCCCAGATCGTCTCGCCCGGGGCGGCGGTCACGGTTTCACCGTTCAGCGTAAATGTGATGCGGTCCGACATGGGATACTCCAGCTATTCTGGAGCAGAATAGACCATCCTTGCCGCAAAGCGGAAATGACATGTGCGACCGCCAGCAGCGCTTTTGCGCCATGCGGGATTTCCGATGGGTCACATCCGTTTCGCAGACGACCCGAATGGCGACCTCGGGTCCTGTGGATCAGACGAAAGCGCTCATATTGTTGATCAGGAAGATTCGCAGGATTTCGATACCGACAAGAACCACGATAGGCGTGATATCGATCCCGCCGAGGTTTGGCATATAGCGGCGAATGCGGCTGTAGATCGGATCGAGAATGCGCTCCAGACCATACCAGACCTGCCCGACAAACTCTTGCCGGATATTCAACACCTCGAACCGGATCAGCCAACTCATGATGAAGTGGGCGATCACGAAAAAGCGCAGGACGCCGAGGATCAACAGCAGGGCTTGGATGATGGTCAACATGACAGGTCTCTCCGGTTGGTCATGCGTGACCTAAGTCGTTGGGACCGTTTCGACAAGTCCAAGCTTGCCGCAAGGTCAAAGTTGACGCGCACGTCAACCAAGCCCAGATACCATTGGCAAGGAGAACGAACCAGATGTATCCAATCGTCCGCGTCGCGAAAGAGTTTTTCAAAGCCCAGAAACTGCCGCCGCTTCAGGCGTTGGAGGCGCATGTGTCCGAACACCGCTGCTGGCCGCATGATCTCGACCAGTATCTGGAGATGAACAACGGGCGCATTCTCAGCATCCTCGATATCGGCCGCACCGGTCTTGCGGTGCGTGTCGGGCTGATCGACGCGCTGAAGAAGAACCGCTGGGCGCTGACAATGGCGGGCAATTCGGTGCGCTATCGCAAGCGGATCAGACCGTTTGTCAAATTCACGAATGTCAGCCGATGTGTCGGCTGGGACCACAGGTTCTTTTATCTCGAACACACTCTGTGGATCGGTGATGACTGCGCGGTGCAGGCGCTGTTCCGGTCCGCGGTGACGGACAAGAACGGGATTGTCTCGCCCGCCAAGGTCTTCGCCTCAATCGGCCATGACGGCATCTCGCCCGAGATGCCTGCTTGGGTGCAGGCGTGGATTGCGGCGGACAACACGCGGCCCTGGCCTCCACAGATTGACGAAACGTCTTTGAAGGCGGCCTAAACCTTTTCTTGCCACGCGCGCCATTCTCTGTGTCTTATCCCTGACAAGGGAAGAGCCAGGGAAGAATTATGACCGTAAGCAAGAAGCGCGTTTGGGGCTGGATGTCGTTCGATTGGGCGAGCCAGCCATTCTACACCCTCGGTCTGACCTTTATTTTCGGCCCTTACTTTGCAGTCGTCGCGACCGAATACTTTCTCGCGGCAGGACTGGATGAGGCCGCATCGGATGCGCGGGCGCAATCCCTGTGGTCCGCGGGTCAGACGGTTGCCGGGCTGCTGATCGCCTTCAGCGCACCGTTCCTCGGGGCGTTTGCCGATAACTCGGGGCGCAAGGTGCCATGGATCGCCTTCTTCTCGATCGTTTATGTCGTCACGACATTCGCGCTTTGGGGTCTGACGCCTGATGGTTCGGCATTGATCCTGATGCTGATCATCTTTTACGTCGGTTTCTTTGCGGCCGAGAGTGCGCTGAACTTCATCAACGCAATCCTGCCCTCCTTGGGTGACGAAAAAGAAGTCGGGCGGATTTCGGGATCGGGCGCTGCCTTTGGCTATTGGGGCGGTGTGGTGTCACTGTTCATCATGCTGCTTCTGTTCGCCGAGAATGAAGAAGGCGTGACGCTACTCGGGAACGCGCCACTGTTCGGCCTTGACCCGGACGCCCGCGAGGGCACCCGCTTTGTCGGCCCCTTCATCGCGATCTGGTACATCATCTTTATCATTCCGTTCTTCCTTTATGTCCGTGACGACCCGAATGCCGAGACGAAATCGACCAAACTCAGCGCGGTCTGGGGCGAGTTGAAAGCCACGCTGATCGGCGTGACCGAGCGCAAGAGCTTGCTGAGCTTTCTTGTCGGGTCGATGTTCTACCGCGATGCGCTGAATGCGCTTTATGCCTTCGGGGGTGTCTATGCGGCACTTGTGCTTGACTGGCAGACCATCCAGATCGGCGTTTTCGGGATCATCGCCGCCATTGCCGCCGCCATCACGACGTGGATCTCGGGGCTCTGTGACCAGAAGTTCGGCCCCAAGCCCGTTATTCGCGTGGCTGTCTGGGTGCTGATCGGCGTCTCCGCAATCATCATCGGCATGTCACGCGAATCCCTGTTCGGTCTTGTGGCTTTTGCCGAAGGCTCGGGCACGCCTGACCTGATCTTCTATGCCTGCGGTATCTGCATTGGTGGAGCAGGTGGTGCGCTTTACGCCTCCTCGCGGTCGATGATGGTGCGGCACACACACCCCGACCGCCCCGCCGAAGCTTTTGGTCTGTTCGCGCTGACGGGCAAGGCCACGGCATTCCTTGCGCCCGCGCTGATCACGATCTTCACACTTGCAACGGGCAATAACCAACTGGGCTTTCTGCCTGTGGTATTCCTTTTCCTGATCGGTCTTTTCCTGCTACGCTGGGTCAATAAAGACGGAGATCGCGCAGAATGGTCCGCTTCATCGCAGCAGTAATTCTGGCAGGCACACTGGCTGCCTGCCAAGCTGACGGGCCGGAAACCGTCAGCGTTTCCAGCCAGAACCTCAATGACACGCGTGTCGCAAAGTTCCTGTTCGGGGCCGCCCCCGAAGGTTCGCCACAAACGTCCGAAGCCATCGGCGGCTATGCCCGTGGGTGTCAGGCCGGTGCGGTTGAACTGGCCGAAACCGGTCCGACATGGCAAGCGATGCGGCTCTCGCGCAACCGCAACTGGGCGCAGCCTGTCGCTGTCGATTTTGTACAGGACCTGTCGCGGTTTGCGGCGACCCTACCTGGATGGGAGGGGCTCTATGTCGG
>CAZOMZ010000226.1:0-3539 GCA_964581065.1 uncultured Loktanella sp.
GCGCGCCGTCGATCTGGTCGTAGGCTTTGAAGTCACCAAAGTACTTCGTGATCGCTGCGGTCAGCGTCGTCTTGCCGTGGTCAACGTGACCAATCGTGCCAATGTTTACGTGGGGTTTGGAACGTTCAAACTTTGCCTTAGCCATTGTGAAGGGCCCTTAATTTCTGAGGGGCCACGACTGGCCCGTTTCAACATCGCGGGCGATGTATTGGGAAACCGCATGGAAATCAAGCCTCGGTATGGCCCATCCGCATTTTGCCGAAACTTTTTTCACCACAAATGTCGATTTCGCCAAATCCCGTTCGTCTGGTAGTCAGGAAGGCAATGACGCCGACCCCGCAATCAGGGAGAACCCCATGCAATACATGTGTCTTATCTACTCCGCCGAAGGTGCAGGCCCTCAACCCGGCACTCCGGAATTCGGTCCTTTCATGCAAGCCTATGGCGCCTTTACCGCGGAAATGCAGGAAAGCGGCCGCTTTGTTGCCGGTGATGCGCTGCAATCGGTCTCGACCGCGACATGCGTGTCGGTGCGCGATGGCAAGATGATCACCACTGACGGCCCCTTTGCCGAAACCAAGGAACAGCTGGGCGGGTATTACCTGCTGGAATGCGAAAGCCTTGATGACGCGCTGGCACAGGCCGCCAAGATCCCCACAGCCAAGGATGGCCGAATCGAGGTCCGCCCGCTGGTGGTCTGGGACAACTGACCGCAATGGCGCTCCCGCTTACTCTGGACCAGACGATCACGCGGGTCGTCAGAGAAGAGTGGGGGCGCATTCTGGCCGCCCTGACCAAATCAATTGGCGATCTGCAACTGGCCGAGGACTGCCTGCAGGACGCGGTGTCGCGCGCGATGACGCGCTGGCCCGCAACCGGCATCCCCGACAGCCCCGCCGCATGGCTGATCCGCACGGCGCGCAATCTGGCCATCGACCGCTTCCGCCGCGACACACGCTTTGCCCAAAGCCTGCCCGAACTGACGCTTCTGGCCGAAACCGAAACGCCCGCAGACGATATGACCGACCCCGAGATCATCCCCGACAAACGGCTTGAGATGATCTTTACCTGCTGTCACCCCGCGCTGGCGGAAAAGACCCGCATTGCCCTGACCCTGCGCACTTTGGGCGGGCTGGAGACGGACGAAATCGCTGCAAGCTTTCTGGACGCCCCCGAGGCCATGGCGCAGCGGCTGGTGCGGGCCAAGCGCAAGATCAGGGAGGCGCGCATCCCCTACCGCATTCCCGAGGCCGCCGATCTGCCCGAACGGATGCGGGCGGTCCTGTCGGTGGTCTATCTGATCTTCTCGCACGGCAACACCGCCACGGATGACAAGGGCCAGCACCTCTCGGCCGAGGCGATCCGGCTGGGCCGTATCCTGCACCAGCTGATCCCCGACGACCCCGAAGTCGCGGGTCTTCTGGCGCTGATGCTGCTGACCGATGCCCGCAAGGCAGGCCGGACCGCCGCCGACGGGACCTTTCTGCCGCTTGAACGGCAGAACCGCCGACGCTGGAACAAGGCGCGCATGACCGAAGGGGACGGGCTTTTGCGCAAGACACTTTCGCTGGGCACAGTCGGCCCCTACCAGCTTCAGGCCGCGATCAGCGCCTGCCATACGACCAGCCCGACATGGGAGCAGACCAACTGGACCGAGATTGCGGCTCTCTATGGATTGCTTGCGCAAATGATGCCGACGCCTGTGGTGCGGCTGAACCATGCGGTCGCCGTGTCATACGGTGGCAACCCTGCCGAAGGCCTTGCCATGCTCAAGGAAATCGCGCTCGATCCGACCTTGCAGGACTATCAACCGTTTCACGCGGCGATGGCCGATCTGGCGGCCCGCTGCGGCAACCCCGAGCTTGCCAGAGCCCACTACGCCCGCGCTATTGCGCTTTGCGTCAGCCCCTCGGAACAATTGTTTCTGTCCGAGAAAAGTGACAGCCTGCCGCCATAATGCGACACAACATCATGTCCGACCACGAACAAAAGGAGATACTCAAATGAGTCTCGGTGCATTTTCAATCAGTCTGAATGTGAAAGATATTGCCGCCTCCAAGGCCTTCTACGGCAAAATCGGATTTGAGCCCTTCGGCGGCAATGAAGAACAAGGGTGGCTGATGCTGCGCAACGGCGAGACGGTGATCGGCCTCTTCGGCGGCTTCCTCGAAGCCAACACCCTGACCTTCAATCCCGGCTGGGACCAGCACGCCCAGAACCTTGATGACTTCGAAGACATCCGCGACATCCAGAAACGGCTCAAGGCCGAGGGCATCACCTTTGTCAGCGAGGCAGATGAAACCACGTCCGGTCCCGCCAGCTTTATCCTGATGGATCCCGACGGCAATCCGGTGCTGTTTGACCAGCACCGCTAACGCGCGTCGCGCCCGATCGCGATCAGGGATTGGGCAAGGAAATCGACGAACATCCTGACCCGCCGCACGCGGCGAAGGTCTTCGTGATAGACAACCCAAGTGCTGCGCCTCTCATCCGGCACACCCCCCGGTACGCGTTGCAATTCCGGAAACGTCCGCAGGCACCAATGCGGCAGAAAGCTCATCCCCGCACCCGCACGCACCAGATGCAGGTGCATTTCTGGGTCGATGCACTGGTGTCGGATGGACGCCTCCGGAAAAGCTGAGTCCGCGATGAATTGCTGCATTTCCGGCACCGGCCCATAGCCGATAAAGGACAGCCCCTGCCCCTTCTTGCCTGCTTTGGGCAGATGCGTCTCGACATAGTCGCGGCTGGCGCAGACCGAGATCGGCAGCGACTGCAGTTTGCGCGCCACCACGTCATCGGTGATCTCGGCGGCGTGGCGGATGGCGATATCGGTTTCCAGATTGCTGATCTGCTGGATCTCAAACGTCAGGCTGATTTCCAGATCGACCTGCGGATAGATCCGGCAGAACTCGGCAAAGACGGGGGCCAAAAGGAAATGCCCCGTCATCGGATCGACCGAGATACGGATCTTCCCCGATGCCTCGCGGTCCAGCCCCTGTAACCCGTTGCGGGCGCGAGCCAGAAGGGTTTCAGCCTCCTCCGCCTCGGGTAGTAGGGTCTCGCCCGCCCCCGTCAGTGTCAGCCCCCGCCGAGTGCGGCGGAAAAGCTGCACGCCATAGCCCGCCTCCAGCGCTTCTATGTGGCGACGCACAGTAGCGTGGGTTGCACCTAGAGTTTCAGCGGCCCCGCGCAGGCTGCCGGTGCGGGCCACCGCCAGAAAGAAGGGCATTTGTTCCCAGTCCTGCATCACGCTGCCTTTCAGTGGATCATTTATGAACCACTGTGGCCCGTTTTGGTCCGTATGAAAAGCAAATCGTGAACCGTATCAGTGGCAGCAGTTCAAACAACCAACGAGAAGTGAAACCCATGAAAGCTGCTGTTTACCACCGCTACGGTCCCGCCAATGTCGTGCAATTGACCGACCGCCCGATCCCCACGCCGAAAGCGGGCGAAGTCCTTGTCCGCGTGCACGCCAGTTCCGTCACCGCCGCCGATACGATGATCCGTGAAGGCACCCCGCGCTTTGGTCGCCTGTT
>CAZOMZ010000227.1:0-3522 GCA_964581065.1 uncultured Loktanella sp.
TCGACCCGCAGTCGGTCGGGCCTGAATCGATCATGCCCGGTTACGGCTATCTGCTCGATACGATGGTCAACGCAGAATACACGGCTGATCTGGTTGCGACCCACAAGTTCGTCGGTGTTCCTTACACCGAAGAGATGGTCGAGGTGGCTGCCGCCGACGTGTTGGCACAGGCCGATCCGGATACGGATGCCTATGATGATCTGCTCGAACGTTATCCGGGCGCGCAGATCCGCAACTTTGATGGTGAGCCAGGTGTCTCTGAAATGGATGCGCTGATCGCCTATCTGCAGATGCTGGGCACGACGGTCGATTTCTCGACCTTCACGCCTGATGCAAGCCGCTAGGAGGGATGACCATGTTTGATCAAACCTTCCTGCAGCAGATTGCAGATAACTGGTTGCTGGTATCGATGTTCACGCTTTTTGTCGGGGCAGTCCTCTGGGCCTTCCGCCCCGGCAGCCGGCGGATCCATCAGGAGACTTCCAGCATTCCTTTCCGCAACGATGACTATCCCGCGCCCCAAAGGGCCGGCCGGTCTTCCAAAGACGAGGAGCTGCAACCATGAGCAGCCATGACCAGAAAGAGATTGATGAAGTCACAGGGACCGACACAACCGGTCACACATGGGACGGCATCAAGGAGCTGAACAACCCCTTGCCGCGCTGGTGGCTCTGGACCTTCTACATCACGATTGTCTGGGGGATCGCCTATACGATCGCCTATCCTGCATGGCCGCTGGTGTCGAAGGCAACGGAAGGGATGCTGGGGTATTCGACACGCGCCGAGGTCGCCGCAGAAATCCAGCGGTTCGAGGACGCCAATGCCGAGATTTCGGCGCAACTGGCCTCGGCAGACCTCAATACGCTGAGCGAGAACCCCGAACTGCTGCGCTTTGCCAATTCGGCCGGTGCCGCGGTGTTCCGCAACAACTGTTCGCAGTGTCACGGGTCCGGTGCGGCGGGGGCTGTCGGCTATCCCAACCTGCTGGATGATGACTGGCTCTGGGGTGGGGATTTCGAGAACATCGAATACACCATCCGTCACGGTATCCGGAATGAAGAAGACTGGGACGCCCGCTGGTCCGAGATGACGGCCTATGATGACATCTTCACCAACGAAGAGGTTGATCAGGTTGTCCAGTATGTCCGCCTGATTTCGGGGCAGGAGCATGATGCCGCTCTGGCCGCCGGGGGCGAGACCCTCTTTGCCGAGAACTGCGCGGCCTGTCACGCTGATGATGGTGCGGGCAACCGCGATCTGGGTGCGCCTAACCTCACGGATGCGATCTGGCTCTACGGTGGCAGCGTGGAGGCGCTGGAGGAAACCGTACGCTACGCCCGCTTTGGTGTGATGCCGCCTTGGGGCACACGCCTGACCGAAGCCGAGATCAAGGCGGTTACCGCCTATGTTCACCAGCTGGGCGGCGGCGAGTAAGGATCACCAACCCCCAACGACCTGTTCGCGCATCAGTTAGGGGTTCCGTGAGGGGGAGGGTGTCTACCACGGTGGGCGCCCTTCTTCTTTGAGTATCGTCGATCAGGTATCCCAGACAGGACACCACGGCCCGTTCACAAGGCGCATATCCTTGTTGAGCTGGTCGATCCGGCCAATCTGTTCTTGCGATAGTGTCAGGTCTCTTGCGCCGAGGTTTTCCGCAATCCGCGCTGGGCTACCCGCAGAAGGGATGACCACATAATCCTTGGCCAACAGCCACGCCAATGCGACCTGCGACGCGGACGCCCCCAGTTCCTCCCCGATTTGTTTCAGGACCGGATCATCCAACACCGCACCCCGTGCCAATGGTGAATAGGAGGTCATGCGGATGCCTTTGGCCGCACAATGGGCGACAATGGGCCGGTTGTGCAGGTATACATGCAGTTCCACCTGATTGGTCAGCAACGGGCGATCGCCCAGCAGGTCCAGCGCCTGATCGATGTATGTCTTTGTGAAGTTCGATACGCCGATATTGCGGCAGAGCCCGGCGTCGTAGACCGCGGCGAATTGGGCCATGTAGTCTTCGATGTCGTATTCATCGTTGATTGACGGATAGTGCAACAGCAGCAGGTCAACTGGCCCCACGCCCAGCTTGTCCAATGAGGCCTCGACATGCGGACGGATCTGTCCGGGGCCAAAGCTCTCGGGGGCGACTTTGGTCGTGACCCAGAGGTCGTCACGCGGCAGCCCGAAATCTGCGATGGCGCGGCCTACGAATTCCTCGTTCTCATAGCCTTCGGCGCAATCAAGGTGGCGATAGCCTGCCTCAAGCGCGGCGAGGGAGCCGTTGTAGGCCGCGTCGTCGGGGCGGTTCCATGTGCCGTAGCCGATCTGGGGTATGGTTTTCATCGTACTTCCTTGGTGATTGACGTCACCTGGTACCAGAGCAGCAACGATGCTGCCACCGGGCCGGACAATTTGTGTTGGATAGTAAAGGCCTTACGCCTGCTGCGCCAGCCGTGCTTCCAGCACATCAAACGGCACGCCCGGTTCGTCCTTTGCGCCACGGATCACAAGTGACGTTTTGACCGATGCGACATTGTCTGCGCTGGTCAGTTCTTCGGTCAGGAAGCGCTGGAAGGTGCGCAGGTCAGGGGCCACACATTTCAGGATGAAATCCACCTCGCCGTTCAGCATGTGGCACTCGCGGACCAGCGGCCAGCTCCGGCAACGGTCTTCGAAGGCGGACAGGTCTGCCTCGGCCTGACTGACCAGACCGACCATTGCAAAGACCTGCACTTCAAACCCCAGTTCGCGGGCGTTGACCTCGGCGTGGTAACCTTGGATATAGCCTTGCTCTTCGAGTGTGCGGACGCGGCGCAGGCAGGGGGGTGCAGAGATTCCGACGCGTTTGGCCAGTTCGACGTTTGTCATGCGGCCGTCGGCTTGCAGTTCTGCAAGAATCATGCGGTCGATTTCGTCTAGTTTTGTGCCCGGCATTTATTCCCCCGAATATTTTTCCAAATACTACGTTGTCTCGATGCCATGCGCAACATTATTTCGCATGTGCGCAACAAAAGTACTTGCGGAAATCCGCGCGCCAGTGCCTTTCATCCCCGCTTGCGCAGGGCTATATCGAAGAGGGGATTATTCAACGAGGCTGCCATGACCGACACGCGACACACCAAAGTATTGATCATCGGATCGGGCCCTGCGGGCTATACGGCGGGCGTCTATGCCTCGCGCGCGATGTTGGAACCGGTCCTGATCCAGGGGATCGAACCTGGCGGTCAGCTGACCACCACAACCGAGGTCGAAAACTGGCCCGGCGATACCGAAGTGCAGGGCCCCGACCTGATGGTCCGCATGGAGGCGCATGCGCGCGCCATGGGCTGCGAGATTGTCGGCGACATCGTCACCGAGCTTGATCTGCAGAACCGCCCGTTCACCGCGACCTGTGACAGTGGTGCGGTTTATACCGCGGATGCGGTGATCCTTTGCACCGGCGCCCGAGCCAAATGGCTGGGTCTGCCGTCGGAAGAGAAGTTCAAGGGTTTTGGCGTCAGTGCTTGCGCGACCTGTGACGGG
>CAZOMZ010000228.1:0-3512 GCA_964581065.1 uncultured Loktanella sp.
TGGAATGCATCACCTGCGCGCTCTGCATCGACGCCTGCGATGACATCATGGCCAAGATCGGCAAGCCGCGCGGTCTGATCGACTATCTGGCCCTGTCCGACCAAGAGGAAGAGGCCAAAGGCAAACCTGCCAAAAAACTCTGGCAGCATGTCTTCCGCCTGCGCACGGTCATCTACACGACGCTCTGGGCGGCAATCGGGATCGGATTGGTCTTTGCCCTGTTCATTCGTGCCGATATCGAAATGAACGTTGCCGCCGTGCGCAACCCGACCTTCGTGACGCTGTCGGACGGGTCAATCCGCAACATCTACGACATCCGCCTGCTGAACAAACATGGCGAGGACCGTGTGTTCCACCTGTCGCTGACGTCGGACGACATTCTGCGGATCGAGCTTGAAGGCACATCCGAGCGCAACGTGACAGTTCCCGCCAATGAAACCTTCCTGCAGCGCGTCTATGTCACAGCGCGCCCCCAAGACGCCGCAGCCACGCAGGACGTCACCGATTTCCGCTTCTGGGTCGAGGACATCGCTTCGGGCGAGCGGGCTCATAAGGATGCCATTTTCAACGGGAGGGTCCCGCAATGACACGCGAATTCGAATTCACCGGCTGGCATATGCTGGCGCTGATGCTGGGCATGTTCGGGATCATCATCACTGTGAACCTCTGGTTTGCCTATAACGCCATCGCAACCTTTCCAGGGGTTGAGGACCGCAACGCCTATGTTGCCAGCCAGAAGTTTGAAGCCGAACGGCAGGCGCAGAACGCCCTGCACTGGGATGTGACAACAACGCTGGTAGATGGTGTGCTCACTGTCACGATCCTTGATGACGCGGGCACCCCCGTGCAAGCCGAGGTCCTGCGCGCCATCTTTGGCCGCCCCACCCACGTCAACGACGATCAAACACCAGATTTTGTCTGGAACGGCACCGCAATGTCCGCGCCCGTCATTGCCGGTGAAGGCAACTACAACCTGCGTCTGGAACTGCTGGCCGCAGATGGCACCCACTTCCGCCGCCGCTTTTCGCTGAGAGCGCAATGAGCGACACCGCCGCCTGTCCGGCCTGTATCGGCCTGCCTGAAGGCCAGCTGGAGAAAGCGACCTCGAACGGCACCAACCAGATCGTCCTGTCGCTCCCCGGTATTCACTGTGTTGCCTGCATCAACGGCGTCGAGAAAACCCTGCGCGCCATGACGGGCGTGGCCAATGCACGCGTCAACCTCAGCATGAAGCGCGTGACGGTTGGCACCGATCAACCGGTCGCCGCAGAAGAGATGATCGACGCGCTCGAACTGGCCGGATACGAGGCACGCGTACTCGACAGCAGCCTTCTGGGCGCGGATGCGGACGCCTACGGACGCGGGCTGATGACCCGCCTTGCGGTCTCGGGCTTTGCCAATATGAACATCATGCTTCTGTCCGTGGCGATCTGGTCCGGTGCTGTCGGCGCGACCATGCATTTGTTCCACTGGATCACCGCCATCATTGCGATCCCGGCACTCATCTATTCCGCCCAACCGTTCTTTGAGAGCGGCTGGCGCGCGCTTCGGGTGGGTAAGCTGAATATGGATGTTCCGATCTCATTGGCGATCCTGCTGGCCTCGGGTATCTCGCTTTATGAGACGATCTACGGTGGGCACCATTCCTATTTTGATGCAGCCGTGACGCTCACATTCTTCCTGCTGATCGGCCGCTACCTTGATCACCGCAGCCGCAAGGCCGCAGCCTCTGCCGCAGCACAACTTGCCGCCCTGGAGGTCCCGCGTGTCCTGCGCATCCGCAATGGCGTGCGGCAGATGGTCGATTTCGCCGAATTGATCGTCGGTGATCTGGTGCAGGTCCTGCCCGGTGGACGTATCCCCGTCGATGGTGTCGTCACAGACGGCGCAGGCCAGATCGACCGTTCACTTCTGACCGGCGAAAGCAAGCCGGCAAACATCGCCAGCGGCAGCGCAGTCACCGCTGGCGAAATCTGTATGAACGCCCCTCTCACCATCCGTGCCACGACCGTCGGGACCGATACGACACTGCGCAAGATGGTCACGATGGTCGATCAGGCCGAGGCCATGCGGAACCGCTATACCGCCGTCGCCGACAAGGCCGCCGCGATCTATGCGCCGGTGGTGCATCTGCTGGCGCTGGCTGCCTTTGTCTTCTGGATGGTCTGGTCCGGTGATTTCCGCCTGTCGATCAACATCGCGGTCGCGGTGCTGATCATCACCTGCCCCTGCGCGATGGGTCTGGCTGTTCCCGCAGTCTCGACTGTTGCCGCAGGAAGGTTGTTCCGTGCAGGTCTGCTGGTTAAGGACGGCACCGCATTGGAACGTCTGGCCGAAGTGGACACGGTTGTTTTTGACAAGACCGGCACGCTGACAATGCCCAGCGCTGCCCGTGACACGCTCGACCCGCAGACCCAAAGCATCGCACATGCGATGACCCAAAACGCGACCCATCCTGTCAGTCAGGCGATCGCCGCCTCTCTGTCCGAGGTTCTGCCCGCGACGATCACCGACCAGCGCGAACATCCCGGCATGGGTCTGAGCGCCGTCTGGCAAGGCAAAGAGGTCCGGCTCGGCTCGGGCGCTTGGTTGGGCATGGGCAATGGCACCTACATCCAGGTTGGAGATACACGACCACAGAAAATCCACCTGCGTTCCGAGTTGCGCGCAGGCGCTGTAGAACTGGTGAAGGCGTGGCAGATCGCCGGTCTCGGGGTCCACATCGTGTCAGGTGACGACGCAAACGAAACCGCCCGCATCGCTGCCGCCCTGAATGTCGACCATTGGAAAGCCGACACAAAGCCCGAGGATAAGGTCGCCTACATCGAGGCCCTCACCGCCGAGGGCCATAAAGTGCTGATGGTCGGGGACGGCCTGAACGATACCGGAGCCTTGGCTGCGGCCTATGCCTCGGTCTCTCCGGCAACTGCGGCCGACGCCTCGCGTGCGGCATCTGACATCGTGCTTTTGAATGACAGTCTGGAACCGCTGATCGAACTGCCGCTGGTGGCCCGCGCCGCCCTCAGGCGTATCCGCGAGAATTTCACTATCTCGACGATTTACAACGTGATTGCCGTTCCGATCGCTCTGGTCGGGCTGGTCACGCCGCTGATCGCCTCCATTGCAATGTCGGCCTCATCCATTACCGTACTGGTCAACGCGCTGCGCCTGAAAGGCAAGAAGCCATGAATGTGCTGGTCTTCCTGATCCCCGTTTCGCTCTTTCTGGGCGGGCTTGGACTGGCCGCGTTTTTGTGGAGCCTGCGCGCCAACCAATACGAAGACCTCGAAGGCGATGCATGGCGCATTCTGTCTGATGACGACGACGCACCACGCAAGGACAGCTAACCACGCTGCATCGCAGCGAATTTTCTTCCCCGAAATCGCAAAATTTCTCCGCCCGAGTTGTTGACTCACCCCGCCGCGGTCCTTAGCTACGCTGCGTTAGCACTCGACCACAGTGAGTGCTAACATGGGAGAAACACGAACTGGAGAAGTTCTGAAATGGCATTT
>CAZOMZ010000229.1:0-3510 GCA_964581065.1 uncultured Loktanella sp.
GAGATCCTGCGTGCGACCGAAGACGGGTTCCGCATCTCCGAGGAAGACCTTGCGATGCGCGGCGCCGGCGATGTGATCGGCACGGCGCAGTCGGGGATACCGCGGTTCCGCATTGCGGATCTCGAACGGCAGGCCGCACAGATGGCGATTGCGCAGACTGATGCCCGCGCGCTGCTGCATGACGACCCGACCTTGCAGACCTCGCGGGGGCAGGCGGCACGAACCCTGCTTTGGCTGATGGAACAGGACAAGGCGATTCGTTTGATTTCAGTGGGTTAGCCGCTGTGTTCCAAAATGTTCACAAATGTTCTTAAAAAGTTCTTTACAGCGACGCGGCGTTATGAGAACAAAGTGGCAACGGAACATTAAAGGAACAAACCGATGGCACAAGAGATCAAATCCGTCCTGACGCGCTCGCGCGACACGATTGTGGCTGATGCTGCCGGTGTTGTTGCCTTGATGGTCTTGCTGATTGTCGGATTGGCCTTGCCCGGGCTTGTCTGATTTGCCTGACGGCTCGGGTCCGGTCCATCGCATTGCCTGTCCCAAGAACGCAATGTGACGACCTGCCTGTCCTAGTCAAACGCGGGGTTTTGCCTCTCCTCGATTGAACATCGGACCGGACCTGACCGTTTTCCCCTGCCGCCGCTCCCTTGTCCCGGGATGCGGCGGTTTTTTTATGCGCTGGCCTGTGCTTCGCTTAATGCGTCGAGTGTGGCGTCGAATGCCAACATGATCGAGGCATGGCGGTTCTTGTAGTCCTTGGCCGGTTCGAGAACTTCGAGCCCGTCAAAAGGGGCGGGGGGCACAGGTCCGTCGTTTTTCAGCATGGCGTAGAGTGCATCGCGTCCCGCGCGGATTTCTTCGACAGACAGACCAACGATATTCTGGCCGACAATCGCAGCAGCAGCCTGCCCGAGGGCGCAGGCTTTGACGTCTTGCGCATAGTCGGCAACGACGCCGTCTTCGACCACCACGTCAACGGTCACTGTCGATCCGCACAATGGTGCCCGCCGTTTGGCCGTTGCCGTTGGATTGCTCAGGCGTGTGGTGCGCGGCATATCGGCAGCAAGCGCCAGAATGCGCCCCGAATAGAGTTTGATGAGATCGGTTTCCGCTGACATCGCGTTGCCCTTTGCCTATGTCCCCCGTAGATAGTCATGGCTGCACCGCTTGCAAAGGTTTTTTCAGATGTCCTTCGATCCCAAATCCTTACGCTTCAACGACGCCGGTCTGATCCCCGCCATTGCACAGGACGCGAGCAGCGGTGAAGTGCTGATGATGGCATGGATGAATGCGGATGCCATCGCGATGACACTTGAAACCGGCAAGGTGACCTATTGGTCCCGTTCGCGTCAGGAATTCTGGATCAAGGGTGCCACAAGCGGCCATGTGCAGAAACTGGTCGATTTCCGCGTTGATTGTGACCGTGACTGTCTGTTGGTGCTGGTCAACCAGACCGGACCCGCGTGCCACACTGGCCGCCCGAACTGCTTTTACACCGCCGTGCGCGACGGCGATGAAGTCGAGCTGACCACCCCTCTCACTTAAATCCGATCAACTTGCGGATATCGGCCGGGGTTGCCCCTTCCTCACGATATTTGGCGATTGATTTCGAGTTGTCGATCTTGGCAAGCCGGTTGCCTTCCTCATCAAGGATCAGTCCGTGATGAAAGTAGATCGGCGTCCGGTAGCCAAGCAGGTGCTGCAACAAGACATGCAACGGTGTGACGGGCCGCAGATCGCTGCCGCGCACGACATGGGTGATCTCCTGACGCATGTCATCATGCACGCAGGCCAGATGGTAGGCCGGATCGCCTGTTTCCTTGCGTTGCAGCACCGGATCGCCCAATCGGCTGATCAGCGCTTTCTCGGTCACGCGAAACAGACCCGGATTGGTGCCTGTTTCTTCGAACCGCATCGGCTGTTCGATCCGCGCAAGTGCCTTGGCCACGTTCAGGCGCAGCGCATCGCCGGGCTTTTTGGTCTTCAGGGACCGTCCCCTGCAGGTGCCCGGATAGACCAGCCCGTCGACGCCAGGCTTGGCCCCTGCCGCAACGATATCCTTGCGCGAACAGCTACAGGGATAAAGCAGGCCCATCGTCGCCAGCTTGCCCAACACGCGCGTGTATTCGTCATCATGTTCGGATTGGCGCAGGACCGGCGTCGGCCATTTCAGTCCCAGCCAGCCAAGGTCATTGTAAATCGCCGCCTCGAATTCCGGCCGGACGCGTGTGCTGTCGGTGTCTTCAATCCGCAAGAGCGCCTTGCCGCCAAGGCTCTGGGCGTGTGACCAGACGGTCAGCGCGGAAAAGGCATGCCCCAGATGCAAGAGCCCCGTGGGTGATGGTGCAAAACGGGTGATCATGATTTGCGCAGAATGATGACGTCTGACCCCATGTCGACATCTTCCAGATGGGGCCCATGTTCGCGGAAAAGGATCTCGGCGGCGCTGTCTGCGCAAACATCCGCAAGTGCCGTTTCATAGCGCGCATCGGCCAGTGTGGGGTCGTTGAACGAGACCGCGAGGACCCCATTTGGGGGCAGTTTGCCGACAAGTGGTGCTAACGTCTCGGGCGGGGCAGCGCCAAGGCTGACAACGCCAACGGCAACGATGACAGGATAAACCCCAGCCTCAAATCCCATGTCGTCCGGCGTTGACACCCATGTCTTTCGGTAGAGCCCTGTTGCTTGCGCCTTTTCCAGCATTTCCTTGGTGATGTCGGTGCCATCGATCTGGTCAAAGCCAGCCTTGCGGAGCGCAGCGCCGCCGATGCCGGTTCCGCAGCCGAAATCGAGTATCGGTGTCTCTGAGGCGACAAACTGGGCCAATGCCTTTGCCAAACGCGCAGGTGTGCGATACCCGCGCGCCGTCACCTCTGCATCATAGGTCTCTGCCCAGTCGGCATAGACGGCGATTGTTTCTTCGACAGGCCGGGGTGTCCATAAACCGGGACGCAACACTTGCTTTTCACTCATGTCGCTAATCTACAGGCAGAGGCTAGGCAGCGTCTAGCGCCGTTTGCCCAAGCCACGCCTGCCAGTCAGCCTTGGCACGGTCTGTATAGGCCTTGTATCGGTCTTTGCGCCCGCGACGCCCGCCTTTGACACCCTCAAGCGGCGGAAAAAGGCCAAAATTGACGTTCATTGGCTGGAACGTCTTGGCCTCGGCTCCGCCGGTGATGTGGGTCACAAGCGCGCCCATCGCAGTTGTGTTCGGGACCGCCGCCAGGCTTTCGCCATTCAGTTCCGCAACAGCCATGCGACCTGCCAAGAGGCCCATTGCGGCGCTTTCGACATAGCCTTCGACCCCGGTGATCTGGCCCGCAAATCGGATGTTCGGGCGTGACCGCAGGCGCATCTGCTCGTCCAGCAGCGTTGGCGAATTGATGAAGGTATTGCGGTGAATCCCGCCCAGACGTGCGAACTCGGCCTCTTCTAGGCCCGGAATCATCTTAAAAACAGCCTTTTGCGCGCCGTACTTCATCTTTGTTTGGAAACCCACAATAT
>CAZOMZ010000230.1:0-3508 GCA_964581065.1 uncultured Loktanella sp.
TCGACCGCGAAACCGGCGAAGTGATGTACGGCGAAGTGCCGCCCTATTCGGTGGTCGTCGCCGGCACGATGCCATCCAAGAACGGCATCAACCTTTACTGCGCCGTCATCGTGAAGCGCGTCGACGAAAAGACCCGCTCGAAAACCGGCATCAACGAATTGCTGCGGGACTAGGACGATGATCCTCAGCCGCATCCTCGCGCGGAAACGCATCAAGGCGGGGGTGCGGCCGTCCTTCAAGGCAGCGTGGCTGCCGGTCGCCTTTGATGTGGTGGTGATTGGACTGATCCTTGCATGGATGTTCCTGCCTGCCGTGTCGCTCACCATCATCATGGAACTGACGCTTTTCTGGCGCATTCTGCTGCTGATGGTGGTGATCTACGCCCCCTTGCAGATCGTGATTATTGTCTCCACCATCTGGGCGGTCCGGTCCCGCTGGGAAGAGAAAGAAAGCAAATGAGCAAGCCCAAGAAGCCGCATCACGTCTATACCCTGCTGGTCGAGGTTGGCCGCAACGCAGGAGACGGGCTGCCGGCCGAAGCAACCGGAGCCGCGCTGATGTGCTATGCCAGCGGCGTGGACGAGGCCGAGGCCGTGCGCGAGACCGTCGCGATCCTCAAACAGGCAGACCTCGCGCCTCTGGATGTGTCGGGCTACGGCACGCTTGAGGAGCGTCTGGCCGAAGGTCATGACATCCCGGACGAGGAACAGGAACTGATGCAGCGCGCGCTGGACGAGAACAGCGTGATCGTGGCGCAGATGACACCGTTCTACGACAAGGCATAATGCCGACGATCCTGCAATCCGCGCTGCCGGAGGCGCTGCAGAACCAACCTGCCCTCCCCGGCACGAAACCCTGCCCGCCAGACGGCTGGCTCATGGTGGATGACGCCTATGCCGCGCAGATGGCCTATCGCGCCCAGTTGCTGCAGGGCCAACGTAGCGCTGTCCTCTATGCTCCCGACAGTAGTCTCGAGCCCGCCCAAGAATTGCTGGACGAGGTTGTCGGCATCCTGCCCGCCTTCGGTTTCACTGTCGCAGACGAAACCGTGACCCGCCCCGATGGACGCTCGGTGGCCATCGACCGTGACGCCCCGCTTCTGACCCTCGGCCATCTGGTGCAGGAAGACCTCTGCATTCTGGAAAAGCGGGGCAACGAGCATGTGCTGACCGGCGCAGTTCTCTGTTTTCCGGCAAGCTGGCGTCTGGCCGACAAGGTGGAACGCCCACTTATCGCGATCCACAAACCTGTGCCAGAATACGACAGCAATATCGCCGCGCGCGTGCAGCGCCTCTTTGACGGGGTTCAGGTCGGTCGGCCACTCTGGCGTTTCAATCGCTTGCGTTATGCGAACCCCGATCTGCACCAGCCTGTGCGTCAGGACCCTGACGCAACACGTCCATACCATCGGTGCGAACGGCAATGCATTCTGCGCCTGCCACGCACGCGGGCGGTGATCTTTACGATCCATACCTTTGTCGTCGCGGTCTAGGCTGCGCGCTTGGGCACATCAATCGTGATTTGATGAAGCCCTGCTCCGTCCTAGCTGGTTGAGCAGATGAAATCCGTTCGAGGAGACTACCATGCGACTGACCGCAATGCTTATGGGCTCGATTGCGCTTGCTGCACCTGCCTTTGCCGATGATCTGTCCTACACCGTGAATGGCGAAGTTTTCACCGGCTACTGGGCCGAGGCAGAAAACGCCAAGGGCACCGTTCTGATCATCCACGACTGGGACGGCATGACCGATTACGAACGCCAGCGCGCTGATATGATCGCCGAGATGGGGTACAATGCCTTTGCGCTCGACATGTTCGGCGACGAAACACCCACTGAAACGATGGACCACCGGGTCGCCGCAACCGGCGCTCTCTTTCGCGATCGCGAGCGGATGCGCGCACTGATTGCAGCAGGCATGGATCAGGCGCGTTCTCTGACTGATGTCGAAGGCTTTGTCGTAATGGGCTATTGCTTTGGTGGTGCTGTGACACTGGAAATGGCCCGCTCGGATATGGCTGATATGGCTGCAGGCTATGCCACGTTCCACGGCGGACTGGACACACCGCAGGGTCAAAGCTGGGATGGCGACGAGCCGCCCGTGATGGTGTTCCATGGCGCCGCCGACACGTCGATCACAATGGAAGATGTGGCCAATTTTGCCGCCGAGATGGAGGCGTCGGGCAACACCTATACGATCGAGGTCTATTCCGGAGCCCCACATGCGTTCACTGTGCTGGGCTCGGGCCGCTATCAGGAACGCGCCGATCAGGCGAGCTGGAGCGCGTTTTCCAGCTTCCTGAACGAAGAATTGGGCTGATCGCCCTTTGAACCAGCACCGCGCCCGACAGGGGGCGCGGCGCATTGCATCCCGCGCGACCAGCCGCTAGCCATATGCGAAAGGAGCCCCGAGATGCCAATTGATCCCGTCAACCTGACCGCAGACCTTGTCCGCTGCCCTTCGGTAACACCTGAGGAAGGCGGGGCACTGGTGCATCTGGAAAAGGTGCTCACCGCAGGTGGCTTTACCTGCACGCGGGTGGATCGCGGCGGAGTGTCGAACCTCTTTGCCCGTTGGGGAAGGCAGGGGGCGAACCGCTCTTTCGGGTTTAACGGTCATACCGATGTCGTGCCCCTGGGGGACGAGGCCGCATGGACCATGCCGCCCTTCGGCGCCGAGATCAAAGACGGCTATCTCTACGGACGTGGCGCCACGGACATGAAATCGGGCGTTGCGGCCTTTGCGGCGGCGGCGATTGATTTCGTGCAGGACACGCCCCCTGACGGGGCGATCATCCTTGCGATTACGGGCGATGAGGAAGGTGACGCCACAGATGGCACGACCGCCCTGCTCGACTGGATGGCCGCCAATAACGAAAGCATGACGGTCTGTCTGGTAGGCGAGCCCACCTGCCCCGATATCATGGGCGAGGCGATGAAGATCGGGCGGCGCGGCTCGATGACCGCGTTTTTCACGGTGACAGGTGTGCAGGGGCACGCGGCCTATCCGCACCGCGCCAAGAACCCGATGCCTGCAATGGCGCGTTTGATGGATGTGCTGTCATCCCGCGTGCTGGACGAGGGCACCGATCACTTTGACCCCTCCTCGTTGCAAGTGCTGACCATCGACACCGGCAACCCCGCCACCAACGTGATCCCGTCGCAGACGCGGGCCACGGTCAACATCCGCTTCAACGACGCGCACGACAGCACTTCCCTGACCGCATGGATGCAGGAAGAGGCCGACACGATCGCAGCGGATTTTGGCGTGCGGGTCGAGATGCGGGTGAAAGTCTCGGGCGAAAGCTTTGTCACCCCTCCGGGCGAGCTGTCCGATCTGGTCGGCGCGGCGGTCGAGGCCGAGACAGGCGTGAAACCGGAACTGTCCACCTCCGGAGGCACCTCGGATGCGCGGTTCGTCAAGCACCACTGCCCCGTTGTGGAGTTCGGCCTGACCGGCAAGACGATGCATCAGGTGGACGAGCGGGTGAAGGTCGAGGAAATCCATCA
>CAZOMZ010000231.1:0-3493 GCA_964581065.1 uncultured Loktanella sp.
GGGATGCGCGGCGTGCGTCTGGGAATAGCCATTCCAGAAATCTACGACATGCAGGCCCGTGCCATTTTCGAGGCTATGGTTGCTGTTGGCCAGAAAGGCATTGCGATTTCAGCCGAGATCATGATTCCGCTGGTCAGCGCCATGCGTGAGGTCGAATTGCTCAAGTCGCGTGTCGCGGCGGTTGCAAATGCCGTCCGCTCGAAAAGCCGGGCCGATTTCGACTACCGCCTTGGCGTGATGGTCGAAACACCGCGGGCCTGCCTGAGGGCGCAAGACATTGCCGAACACGCGGACTTCCTGTCGTTCGGGACCAACGACCTGACCCAGATGACCTATGGTCTGTCCCGTGACGACGCGGGCCGCTTTATGTCGTCCTATGTCCAACAGGGTGTCTATGCAGAAGACCCGTTTCACACGCTTGATATCGAAGGGGTGGGAGAGCTGATCTCATTGGGGGCCGAGCGGGGCCGCCTATCGCGCCCTGACATGGTTCTGTCGATCTGTGGCGAGCATGGCGGCAGCCGTTCAGCCATCGCTTTCTGCCGCGAACGAGGCTTTGACTACGTCTCTTGTTCGCCCTTCCGCGTGCCGGTGTCACGCCTGACAGCGGCCCAATTGGCTATTGCCGACCGCTTATCACAATAGCGTATATCTATATGTGGTGGTATTTCTGCCGCATTCCTGTATTGCGACACCACATATTGCGATATGCGCTCAGAGGGTAGCGACCTTGTGACCCTTGCGTAATGATGGGGTAGACCTGAAGCGATCCTTGTTTTAAGCACACCCTCGCCAGCGTGGGGCTACGCCACGCTTTTCCTGGGTGGGAAAAATGAACCTGATCAAGACGATTATGTCCGCACTCGTTGCGGCAACAGTAAGCTTCGGCGCGCTCCCAGCCGCAGCTGATGAGGTGCTCGCAAGTCGCTTGAGCGCCATTCTGGGACAAGAACGCGAAGCGCTCTCGGTCGTTCCTGATAGCCGATTGAGCCTTCTGACAAGCCTGCCACCGGCCGCCGAGCGTGGTGTGGATACCGAAAGCAGCACGATCTACGACCGCGAATTTCTCGCGTCACTGCCTGCCGCTAATGGCGGAGAGCAGTGGGAATGTCTGGCCGAGGCGCTTTATTTCGAAGCGCGCGGTGAAACCGTCCGTGGCATGTTCGCCGTGGGCGAAGTCATCATGAACCGTGTGGACAGCGATGCCTATCCCGACACGCTCTGTGCTGTGATCAATCAGGGCACGGGCCGCCGCTATGCCTGCCAGTTCACCTATACCTGCGACGGAAACCCCGAAGTGATCAACGAGCCGCGCGCATGGGAGCGTGTCGGCAAGGTTGCAGCCATTCTGCTGGAAGGTGCACCTCGGGCTTTGACCGGTGGCGCAACGCACTACCACACCAAAGCGGTCAACCCTTCCTGGGCCAAGCGTTTCCCGCGCACTGCCGCAATCGGTTCGCACTACTTCTACCGCCAGCCGGTTCGCACCGCATCTATGTAAGTCGCTCGCAACGGCGGGCCTGTCGCGCCTGACGCTTGTCGCGTCGGGCGCGTTTCTGTATTCGGGCCTGACTGAAAACGCAGCCGGACACCCTTATGACCGACGACATCCGCCTCGCCTTTGCGCACCCATCCGAGCGTGCCGAAGCCAGCAGCCAGACCCCCTGTGATCGCATCTCCTTGCGTGACTATGTGGTCGAGGTCGAGATTGGCGCGTTCCAGCAGGAACGCGGCAAGATGCAGCGCGTCCGGTTCAATGTGGTGGTCGAAGTGCTGCCTGTATCGGGACCCATCGATGATGATGTCGATCGCATCCTGTCATATGACAAGGTGACTGAAGCGATCGGGATCGAGCTTGAGGCCGAAAGGATCAACCTTCTGGAGACGCTGGCCGCACGCGTTGCGGAACGGATTCTCTATGAACCACAGGCGGAACGTGTCTTTGTGCGGATCGAGAAACTTGACCGCGGCCCCTTTGCGCTTGGCGTTGAGATCGTGCGCAGCAAGGACGGTGTGTCGACCGCAGGGCAGGAACATGTCGAGGCGCCCCATCCGCGTGTCGTCTACCTGTCAAATGATGCGATCACGTCACCCCATCTGAAGGGCTGGATCGACCAGTTGGTTGCCCGCGATGCACCGTTGATCGTGTGTGTAGGGGCTGATGATGTCGCGGCTCCGCAGGTCGGCAACGCGCTGGCGCAGCGCCGGATCGACCTTCTTGCGCTGGAACAGAATGCATGGCGGTTGGCGGCCCATGATGCGCGTTTGATGGTGGTTGGCACGCGCACCGAGCTTGATTGGGCGATGAAGAACGGCCAGACCTGCATCTGGGCCCCGTCGAAGATTGTGCTTGATGCTGTCGACGGCCCGTCTGCCAGCCCGCGCGATGCAGTCGCACTGGTGGCGTGGTTTGCGGCCGAAATGCAGGCCAAAGAACTGCTGGTGATCGGTGCTGATGCACCGGCGATAGATGTACCGGTCCGTGCCATGTCCGCGACAGAAGCCGTGATCGCATGACCATCTATTACCGTCCGATCCTCCGCTTTGGCGAAGTGCCGACCCCGCAAAGCTTTCCCTTGGCGGGTGGGTTGTGCTGGTTTGACAAGGTCGTCGTCGTTGAACGCGGTGGCGGACAGAAGAAGGTCATGGCGGGCGATCTGCCCAAGGATGTTCTTGACCGCTTTGTGACGCCGCGGGCACCGATCTGCGGGCTGGATATGCGCAAGCCGCAGGTGATGGGTATTCTCAACGTCACGCCGGACAGTTTCTCGGATGGCGGTCTTTTCGACAAACCCGAGGTTGCGATTGCCCACGCGCGGGCGATGTCAGCAGAGGGTGCCAGCATCATCGACATCGGCGGCGAAAGCACGCGTCCCGGTGCAGCGGTCGTCCCCGACGCGGACGAGATTGCCCGCACCGCACCTGTCATTGCGGCTATTCGTGACGGCAGCGACGTGGCGATCTCGATTGATACGCGGAAGGCGCGGGTGGGGCAGGCGGCAATGGATGCCGGTGCCTCGCTGATCAACGACGTTGCCGCCTTTACCTATGATCCGGAACTTCTCGGGGTTGCTGCACGCAGTGGTGCGCCGGTCTGTATCATGCATGCGCAAGGCACGCCCGAGACGATGCAGCAGAACCCGCAATATGACGATGTCCTCCTGGATATCTACGACTTTCTGGAAGAGCGCGTCGCGGCCGCCGTGGCCGCAGGTATCCCGCGTGACCAGATCATCGTCGATCCGGGTATCGGTTTCGGCAAAACGCTTGAGCACAACCTGACGATCCTGCGCGGCATTGCGATTTTTCACGGGTTGGGCTGTCCTATCTTGCTGGGCGCGTCGCGCAAGCGGTTCATCGGCACCATTGGCGGGGGTGAAGATGCGCGTGACCGCTTGGGCGGATCGGTCGCTGTCGCGCTTTTCGGTGCACGTCAGGGCGTGCAAATCCTGCGGGTTCAAGATATCTTTGCCACCAAACAAGCCCTCGATCT
>CAZOMZ010000232.1:0-3488 GCA_964581065.1 uncultured Loktanella sp.
TTGGGTTGCGCCATCGCGGTGTGAACATCATTTCCTGCCCCTCCTGCGCGCGGCAGGGCTTTGACGTGATCAAGACGGTCGAGGCTTTGGAAAAGCGGTTGGAGCACATCAAGACGCCGATGTCGCTGTCGATCATCGGCTGCGTGGTCAACGGCCCGGGCGAGGCGCTGATGACAGATGTCGGCTTTACCGGCGGCGGGGCAGGGTCGGGCATGGTCTATCTGGCCGGCAAGCAGAGCCATAAGCAGTCGAATGACGACATGATCGAACATATCGTTGAACAGGTTGAAAAGAAGGCGGCCGAGCTTGAAGCTGCGCGCGCCGCCGAAGCCGCCGAATAACGCCCGAGAAGAGAGACAGGACATGCGCCATTCACAGCGGGGCGACGTCGATCCTTTCATCGTGATGGATGTGATGGAGGCTGCCCGCAAGGCCGAAGCCGCGGGTCGCCACATCATCCATATGGAAGTGGGCCAGCCCGGCACCGGTGCGCCGGAGACGGCCAAGCAGAGGCTGATGTCCGATATGGCCGAGCCTTTGGGCTATACCGTCGCCTTGGGCCTGCCCGAACTGCGCGCCCGTATCGCGCGGCATTATGGCGACTGGTACAATGTGGATCTTGATCCGGCGCGGGTCGTGGTCACCAGCGGGGCCTCGGGCGCGTTCCTTCTCGCGTTCTCGGCCCTTTTTGACAATGACGCGCGGGTGGGCCTCGGCACGCCGTGCTATCCATCCTATCGCCAGATACTCAAGGCAGTGGGCCTGACGCCTGTGGATATCCAGACGACGCTGGAACAGCGTTTCCAGCCTTTGCCGGGCGATGTGGCAGCCCATAACCTTGACGGGTTGATTGTGGCCTCGCCTGCAAACCCGACGGGCACGATGCTGGACAAGCCTGCACTGGCGGCACTCGCCGGGGCATGTGCGGCGCAGGGTGCAGCGTTGGTGTCGGATGAAATCTATCACGGCATCGACTATGACACGGCACCTGTCTCGGCCCTGCAGGTCACCGATGACGTCTATGTGGTCAATTCCTTCTCGAAGTATTTCTCGATGACAGGGTGGCGTGTCGGCTGGATGGTCGTCCCGCAGGATCATGTGCGGCAGGTAGAGCGGCTGGCGCAGAATATGTTCATTTGCGCACCCCATGCCGCGCAGCGTTTGGCGCTGCATGCGATGGATTGCACCGGAGAGCTTGAGACGTTCCGTGAGGTCTATCGTGCGAACCGCACCTTGATGATAGACGGGCTGAAGGCGGCGGGTTTGACGAAGTTCGCGCCACCGGACGGGGCGTTCTACGTTTATGTCGACGTCTCCGATTACACGGATGATGCGTTGAGCTTTGCCGCCGAAATCCTTGAAAAGGCTGGCGTTGCGGTGACACCCGGTCTCGATTTCGATGCGCGGCGCGGGCATCACTGGTTGCGGTTCTCTTACGCGCGCTCCACGGCGGATATCACCGAAGGGCTGGAGCGGTTGGCGCGCTTTATGGCGCAGCGGGCATGATCCGGCTGGCAGCCTTGCTGATCTGGCTGGCGGGCGCGGGTTTTGCGCAGGGGGCGGTCACAGTCACATCTGCCGAACTGCGCGAGGGGCGGGGCAATGTTTCGATTGCCATGACCCTGACCGAGATCACACCCTATCGCATCTTTACACTGGATGAGCCGCGCAGGTTGGTGCTGGACATCGCCGGGCTGTCGCTGGACGGGCTGGATGCCAATGCTCTGGCGTCGGGTGATGCGATTTCTGCCGTGCGTGCGGGCCCATTGCGCCCGGGCTGGGTGCGGCTGGTTTTTGCGCTGGAGGAACCGCTGGCCATTGAAACCGCAGGGCTGGTCCGCCAAGGCAGCAGGGCGGTCTTGACCGTGGCCCTTGCCCCGGTGAGCCCCGAGAGCTTTGCAGAGACAGCGGGGGCGCCTATCGATCCGCAATGGGGGGCCGCTGCGGATTATGATCCGGCGGCGGAACCGGATGCAGGTGACTTCGTGGTCGTCATTGATGCAGGGCATGGTGGTGCCTTGGATGAGGGGCACGTGGCGGGCGGCATTCGTGAATCCGATCTGGCGCTGATCATGGCGCAGGAATTGGCAGTCAGGCTTGCAGGTATGCAGGGCATTCACGCGACACTGACCCGCAACGGGGACCGCTTTCTGCCGGTCGCCGAACGCTTGCGCCATGCCATGTCTGAAGAGGCTGATCTGCTGCTGTCATTGCATGCATACGACAGCGACGACGCCTCCCGTGGTGCATTCGTCTGGTCGTTCGCTGATGAGGGTGATCTTGCGCTGATGGCGCAGCTGATGGACGGCGATCTTGTGCCAGATGCAGCGCGCCCTGTGGGGCAATCGGGTGTTGCTGCGGTCCTTGGCGATCTGGCCCGTGCAGAAACCCTTCCGGCGTCGCGCCGTGTTGCGGACGGCCTTGCGGCATCGCTTGGTCGCAGCGGTGTGGTGATGCGCGATCCCGCCCGTGGCGAAGGGCCGTGGCCCATTCTGGCGGCGGACCGCTTTCCCAGTGTGGTGGTGGGCATGGGGAATATGTCAAACGCGGACGACCGCGCCTTTCTGGCGTCGCCGGACGGGCGTAACACCATCTCTGCCGCGATAGCCGAGACCATCGCGCTGCTCGCGCGGTAGTGGCTGGTCAAGGGAACGTGAAGTCACAACCGGCGGGCAGGCGCCCGCAGCGCCATTTGGCCTTTTGACCCTAGGGGGCATGCGGCGTATAACGGCGGTCAATTCAAGTCAGAGTCGATATCTTCCGTGCTACGTTTCTTTCTCTCTTTTCTGGGCAGCATTTTCACGATGCTGACGCTTGGCCTTGTCATGGGGGCCATCGGATTGGGAGGTGTGCTGTATCTCTACGGGCGCGATCTGCCGAGTTACGAGACGCTGTCACAATACACACCCAAGACGATCAGCCGGATCTATTCGGGTGAAGGGCGGATTATCGACGAATTCGCGGTCGAGCGCCGTCTGTTCACCCCTGCCGAAGAAATCCCCGATATCGTCAAACAGGCGTTTATTTCGGCCGAAGACAAGAACTTTTACGAACATGCGGGCTTTGATCCGATGGGGATGGTTGCAGCCCTCGTGGATGCGGTGCAGTCGCGCGGCGAAAACCTGCGCGGGGCCTCGACGATCACCCAGCAGGTCATGAAGAACTTTCTGCTTGATGGATCACGCAGTGGTGCGGCCGGTGTCGAACGCAAGATCAAGGAAATCATTCTGGCCGTGCGCATCGAAGGGTCGATGCCCAAAGAGCGCATCCTCGAGCTTTATCTGAACGAGATTTTTCTGGGCCAGAACAGCTTTGGCGTGACGGCGGCTGCGCTGACCTACTTCAACAAGCCCCTGACCGAACTGACCGCCGGTGAGGCGGCCTATCTTGCGTCGCTGCCGAAATCGCCCAGCAACCGCCATCCGGTCCGGGATCGCGAAGCGGCGGTGTTCTGGCGCAACAACACCCTGCGCGAGATGTTCGAAAAC
>CAZOMZ010000233.1:0-3468 GCA_964581065.1 uncultured Loktanella sp.
GACAAACGAAAGGCCGCTCTGAAAAGGGCGGCCTTTTTGCTTGCCTTTGCTACGGCGCCACCGTCAAGTCATCGCATGACACAAAACCGCTGGTTCATTCTGGCTGTGCTGTTCTTTGCCAGAACGATGATGGCAGTGCAGTTCCAGTCCGTCGCAGCCCTGTCGCCGCTGATCTCCGAAACCTATGGCGTGGGGCTGGCCGATATCGGGTTCATGATCGGTCTCTATTTTGCCCCGGGCATTTTCTTTGCCTTACCTGGCGGTGCGGTCGCCGCGCGCTTTGGTGACAAGCGCGTCGTGGCCGGTGGTTTGGTTCTCATGCTGGGCGGTGGTGTGCTGGTCGCGGTGGCAGAGACTTGGGACCTGTTGACCGCGGGGCGACTGATTGCGGGGACCGGTGGTGTCATACTGAATGTCGTGATGACTAAAATGGTGGTCGATTGGTTTGCGGGTAAGGAAATCTCGACTGCGATGGCGATCTACATCACGTCATGGCCGGCAGGTATTGCATCGGCTTTGGGTATCCTGCCGTTCTTGGGACTCTTTGGGGGGTTGGCGCTCGCCAGTTGGGCGGTTTGCGTGGGCGTGGTTGTGGCACTGCTGTTCTTTGTCCTGGTTTACACGTCGCCTGATGCCGCCGGTCAGCCAGCCGCAACTGTTTCCGGCAAAGCGCGATTGCCGGTATTCCCGCTGATGATGGCGAGCCTTGTCTGGGCGCTCAAGAATACAGCGCTGGCGATGGTGTTCAGCTTTGGTCCGGCATTCCTGATCCAGCAAGACTGGTCATTGACCGCAGCGGGGTCGATGATCAGCCTTTTCATGCTACTGTTTTCACTGTCGTTGCCCTTGGGTGGGATTATTGCAGACAAGACCGGCCGCAAGGATACAACGATCCTGGTCAGCTTGCTGAGTTTTGCTCTGTTGATGCCCGTTGCGGTTTACATCCCGCAAGCAAGCTTGATCGTCTTCTGCGCGCTGGGAGTGCTTTTTGCATTGGGGGCCGGCCCGACGATGACTTTGCCTGCCGAGGTTCTTTCGCCGGCCGTCCGCGCATTTGGCATGGGGATTTTCTTTACGGTCTACTATGTCCTCATGATGATCGCGCCGCGGATCGGCGGCGGCTTGGCCGAGGCGAGCGGAGATGCAGGGCAGGCGTTGCTAGCCGGGGCGGTCATGGCATTTGTTGCGGCTGCGTCTCTGGTGGCTTTCCGCCTTTCCAGCAGAGCCTAGAGCGCTTTTCCATCCAGCAGCGCATCTGCGCGCGTTGTTACCGTCGTCAGGAACTCGGCCAGATCCGCCCTGAGCGCTTCGGTTGCTGCAGGATCGGTCTTGCGCGGCAGGTCTCTGTCAAACCGTGCAAAAACCTTGGCGCCTTTGCCATAGGCTTTCGGCACCAGCATCCTGTCCCAGCTGTCCAGCCGCCGCCCCTTTGTTGTGGCAAAGGCATAGGCAAAGACCGGCATCCCCGTCACCCGCGCCCATTCCAGCGGGGCGTCCTTCAGCGCGAGCGCGGGACCCAGTGGCCCGTCCCCTGTCATGCCGATGCTGACGCCGTCGCGCACCCTTTTCAGCACCTGCCGCGAGGCTGCAATGTTCGTGGTCTTGTCTGACATCTGCATCGGTTGCAGCCCGACCCGCCGTTGCAGCGCGCCAGAGACACGGCCAATGGGCGAATTGGCGTAAAGGCTGGAGAGTGGTCCGGCATGCACGGGCCAATGCAGCGCGCCCATGATGGACCGTTCGTGCCACATCACCAGCAGGACAGGTCCGTCCTGCAAGGCCGCCTCAAGCTCGGCCTGACCCGTGACCTGCCAGTCGGTCGTCCGGTCGCAGAATGCCAGATAGCAGCCCGCAACCGCTGCCAATGCAGCGGCCAGCCGCTCCGAGTTCTCGATCCTGCGACGCAGTGTCTTCAGCAAGGGACCATCTGCCTTCCATCAATTCGCGGCTCTTGTCGCATTTCTTTGCCCCAACAGGAAGTGTGCCGCACCTTCCCCCTTGATCCTGCTGCGATTCCCGACTAACCCGACATCCGGTCGTAGGGGTATAGCTCAGTTGGTAGAGCGGCGGTCTCCAAAACCGTAGGTCGCGGGTTCAAGTCCTGCTGCCCCTGCCAGACCGGATCGCGTGGCACATTGGCCAGAGGATCAATCACCCCATGACACGCCAGCCTTTGACGATCGCGTTTCATGTGGGGGCCCATAAGACGGCCACGACGCATCTGCAAAAGACGATCAAGCGCGCGACCGATCCGCTGGCCGCCGAAGGCGTGCGGTTTTACGGGCCCGAACATTTCCGTCTGCCCGGGCGGTCCATTCCGGCGCTTTTTGACCTCAAGACCCGAAAGCCCGGAGCGGCAGCCCGCCGCAGTCCGGCAGAGCAGTTGGAGGCTCTGGTCAAAGACGGACACCGCCTCGTCATCAGCGAAGAGAATTTCATCGGTCCGCTGAACAGCCCCAAGGGCGTGGGCTTGGGCCAACGCTACAGGACAGCGGGCGACAAGCTGGCAAGATTTGCGGCCCGCGTGGGCCAACCTGTCGAGGTGTTTCTGGGCGTGCGGCGCCCGACGGGGTTCATGAATTCCGCCTATTGCCAGATGTTGCTGGGCGGCCATGTGCAGCCGCTTGCGGTCTATTTGCGGCGCAATCCGCTGACCAGTGTGGACTGGCAGGATCTGGTCGCGCGGATCAGGGCGACACCGGGGGTCGGAAAGGTGACGGTCTGGCGGCATGAAGACTATAACGCGCTGTTCGGGCGAATCGTGGCCGCCATGCTGGGCGAGGGGCCTGCCCGCCATGTGCCTGAGGTGAACCGTGCGATCAATGCAGGCCTCTCGGCGGCGGCGGTGGCCGAGATCCTGCACCGCAGCGAAGTGTCCGACCAGCCTGCCATCGCCCGCCGTGCCCGCATGCTGTTACCGGTCGAGGCCGGTTATCCGCCCTTTGACGCCTTCACCGCAGAAGAGCACGCCGCCAGTGACCAGCGCTATGCAGCGCAGATCGCTGCGATTGCGGCGATGCCGGATGTAACCCTGTTGCGTCCTGACAGTGCCTGAGCCAAAGGTGATCACCCGCTGCTGCAGACGGGCTTGAATTCGGGCGGCAGACTCCGTATGTGCGCCAGTGTTGCGATAGAGGACGAATAGCGATGGCAATGGCCAACCCAGTCAAGTTCATTCAGGAAGTACGGGCCGAGGTTGCCAAGGTTGTCTGGCCGACCCGCCGCGAAACGATCATGACCACGATCATGGTCTTCATCATGGCGACGCTGACGGCGATCTTTTTCTTCCTTGTGGACCTGCTGCTGCGCACCGGTCTGGACGGCGTGCTGAGCTACTTCGGCGGCTAGTCCGCCTTTGCTGTCCGCTGCCTCTTGAAAACATCCTTTGGCGGCGGTATGAGCCTCGCAACCTATCCGAAAATGGCGTGCGGCGAATCGAGTTGCACGCCGCTTTTATTTTCGGGACTC
>CAZOMZ010000234.1:0-3466 GCA_964581065.1 uncultured Loktanella sp.
AAAAGGTCCGCCCAGGAAATCTTGTTGCCGTATTTCTGTTTGATCGGCCACAGCAGGCGGCGGCCCTTGTCGAGGTTGCCGTTGTCAGGCCAGCTGTTCAGCGGGGCAAAGCGCTGTTGCCCGCCACCTGCGCCACCGCGACCGTCAGCCGTGCGGTAGGTGCCTGCGGCGTGCCATGCAAGTCGGATGAAGAAAGGGCCATAGTGGCCATAGTCTGCCGGCCACCAGTCCTGGCTGTCGGTCATAAGCGCGTGCAGGTCGGCCTTCAGCGCCTTGAGGTCCAGCTTCTTGAACTCTTCTGCGTAGTTGAAATCCGGCCCCATCGGGTTGGATGCGGGGGAATGCTGGTGCAGGATTTTCAGGTTCAGCTGGTTTGGCCACCAGTCCTTGTTGCCGCGCACGCTGTGCGTGGCCTGCAGCGTATTCCCGTGCATGACGGGGCATTTACCGGCGTCGGATCCGTCCATGTCTCTCTCCCAATTTGATGACTGTGATTCACGTATGGCAAAATGGCGCAAAGCACCAGTTTGGAAAGGTTCTAACATCTCAAATCGATTGGATTAAGTTGCATTTTCTGATGGCTGTCATAATTTCAGGTTATGAATAATATGACCCTCAAGCAGCTTCGGTACTTTGAAGCGCTCAGCCGTTTTGGCCATTTCGGGCATGCGGCGGACGCCTGTGCGATCTCGCAGCCGGCATTGTCCGTGCAGATCAAGGAACTTGAGCAGTCTTTGGGCATGCCGCTTTTCGAACGCGCTCCGCGGTCGGTGCGGCTGACAGCCTTTGGCGAGACCTGGCTGGAGCGGGTGCGCGACATCCTGCGTGCCGTCGACGAATTGGGCGAAATGGCGCGCGCCGCACAAGAGGGGCTTTCGGGGCGGCTGCGCCTTGGTGTGATTCCGACGATCGCGCCCTATCTCTTGCCCGCATTGATCGGAAAACTGCGCGAGATGCATCCCGCGCTAGATCTCGATGTGCGTGAGACGATGACCGAACGGCTGATTGAAGAGCTGTCGGACGGGCGGATCGATACGGCGATTGTCGCCTTGCCCGTGGATGTCCCGGCGATCGCCGAAATGCCGTTGTTTTCGGAAAGCCTGATGCTGGTGCGACCTGCATCCGATGCGGCACGCCCTGTGCCGTCGCCCGAAGACCTGCGGCAGATGCGTTTGCTGATGCTCGAGCAGGGGCATTGCTTCCGCGATCAGGCGCTGGCCTTCTGTCATCTCCAACCCGCGGCACGGCGTGACGGGCTGGATGGCAGTTCACTTGCCACATTGGTGCAGATGGTCGGGGCGGGGATCGGCGTTACCCTGATCCCTGAAATGGCGGTTTCCGTCGAAACGCGATCAGCGCCGGTGACGGTCGGGCGGTTTGCGGCACCTGAACCGCAACGCACGGTCGGCCTGATCTGGAGGAGGACCAACCCGCTGGCCGAACAATTCACAACACTGGGCGCGAGGATCAAAGAGGTGGCCGCGGACCTGCCCAGACCGATCTAGACGTGGTGATCCAGCAAGGGCGCAAGCAATGGGTTGGGAAACTTGCGCGCGATTGTGACGGCGTGGAAGCTTTCGCGCAGGCCCATGTCATGTTCAGCTTCGACCAGCATGCCGTTCTTCAGCTCGTTCAACACAGCAATCGGCGGCAGAACCGCCAATCCCACACCTTCGCGCGCCAGCAGACGCATCATGGCGATGTCGTCAACCTCGGCGGCAAGCGTCGGGATGATATCAAGACGGCTGCACAGTCGGTCAAAGCCGATGCGGATCGGGCTGTCTTCTGTCGGGACCACGATCGGGGTTTCAGCCAAAAGCATTTCCAGTCCCGCCTCTTCCGGCAAAAGAGCCGGCCGCCCGATCAGGCTGACCGGCTGATCCGAAATGGCCTGTGTCGTGAAAGTCGACAATGCGTCATGCGAGGGCACGACATTGGTCAGCACCACATCAAGGCTGAGCGTCTCAAGTCCTTGCAGCAGTTCCGGCAAGGCGCCGGAGCGCAGCACGAGTTCAATCTCGTTATTGCCCAGCAACGGACGCAGGAATTCCAGTTGGAAGTTCCGCGAAAGCGTCGCCAGCGCGCCGACCCGCAGCACCTGCCGCACGCGGCCCTGTTGGCGCAATGTGCCCAGCAGGTCTTTGCCCGCCTCAAAGATCGTATCGGCATAGTCCAGGGTGATCCGGCCTGCCTCGGTCAGGACCAGCTGCCGCCCCCGCCTTTCGAACAGAGCATGGCCCAGCCGTTCCTCAAGCTTCTTGATCTGCACCGAGAGCGCGGATTGTGACAGATTCATACGCTGGGCAGTCCGCGTCAGGTTTCCGTCATGGGCCACGGCCCAGAAATAACGCAAGTGATTATAGTTCATATCGGGCATAACGTTCTCAATAAACGAACGTTATGTAGCAAACAATGAATTTTTTATGTTGATTGCGCTGCGCTATTTGGTCGCGAAAGCAATTCCGCGCAGGAGATGACCCATGCTACTGAACGCACTTCCCCTATTGGCGCCACTGGTGCTGCTGGCAGCCGCCTTTGCACCGCGCTTTGTCGCTGGCATGAATGCCCAGAAGGGCGCACGCCTTGCCGAAAACGCATCACTTGGCGCAGTCGGTGTGGCCCTGCTGTCCGCTTTGGTGCTGGCCGCCAACGGCAGTGGCGACAGCCCGCTCTTCGGTCTTTTCGGCATCGGCCTTTCGGTACGGCTGGACATCGTCAGTGTCGTGATGCTGCTTCTGGTGTCTTTCATCGGCTGGGTCGTGGTGCGGTATTCGCGGACGTATCTCGACGGTGAGACGCGGCATGACGAATTCACCTTCTGGCTGCTGATTACCCTCGCGACCGTCCTGACGCTGGTGCAGTCCGGTAACGTGGTGCAATTCGTTGCTGCCTGGGTCGCAACAAGCATGTTCCTGCACAAGTTGCTGGTCTTCTACCCCGAGCGGATGGCCGCGCAGCGTGCAGCCCGCAAGAAATACGTGATGGCGCGGATCGGTGACATCGCGCTTGTCGGTGCGGCCGCACTGCTGACGGTCAACTACGGCACAACACAGATTTCCGGCATTCTGGCGCAGGCCGCTGACGGGATCGGCGGCGCGATGGCGCTGGGTGCGACCGCTCTGATCGCGCTTGCCGCCATGCTGAAGTCGGCGCAGTTTCCGACCCACGGCTGGCTGACTGAAGTCATGGAGGCGCCAACGCCTGTCTCTGCCCTGCTGCATGCTGGTGTGGTCAATGCCGGTGGCTTTGCCCTGATCCGCTTTGCCGATCTGATGCTGCTTTCGCCATTGACGATGGCTGTGCTGGTGATGATCGGCGGGTTCACCGCGCTCTTCGGTGGCCTTGTCATGCTGACCCAGCCAACCGTGAAGGCGTCGTTGGCATGGTCGACCATCGCACAGATGGGCTTTATGATCCTGCAATGCGGTCTGGCGCTTTTCCCGCTGGCGCTGCTGCATATCGTGGC
>CAZOMZ010000235.1:0-3445 GCA_964581065.1 uncultured Loktanella sp.
ATGTATTTTGTCTACCGCGACGGCAAATACATTGACGCGCTGGGCATGTCCTTCCGTGACTTCCTGAAAGGCGAACTGCCTGCGCTGCCCGGTCAAAAACCGCTCCTGTCGGATTGGGCGGACCACCTGACAACGGTCTTCCCCGAAGCCCGCATGAAACAGTTTATCGAGATGCGCGGGGCCGACGGTGGCCCGTGGCGGCGGCTTTGCGCCTTGCCCGCTTTCTGGACCGGACTGATGTACGACCAGACAGCGCTTGATGCAGCATGGGACCTTTGCAAGGACTGGACAGCCGAACAGCGCGACGCCCTGCGGGTCGCGGCGTCAGTCGACGGGTTGCAGGCGCAGGTCGACGGCATCAACATGCATGATCTTGCGCGCGAGGTTGTCGCAATCTCCGAGACCGGCCTGATCAACCGTGCGCGTCCGGGTGCGGGCGGTCTGGTGCCGGACGAGACCCATTTCCTCAATGCGCTGAAGGAATCGGTGGAAAGCGGCGAGACGCCGGCGGACGAGCTCTTGCGCCACTACCATACGGACTGGAACGGCGATCTGACGCGGATTTACGCGGAATACAGCTACTGAGCCTGCGCGCTATTATTGGCCCATAAATATCCCCGCCGGAGGCATCCGACCTTGCAGCCGGCGCGGGGTCAGCCCTTTGCAGCCGATTTCGCCCCGATCTTGCTTTCCGTGCCGGCTTTGAGCCGTACAATGTTTTCACGGTGCCGCCAGTAAAGCAGCAGGCAGAGCAGAGCGGCCAGCAGGAACTTGTCGCCGTAGCCTGCAAACCCCATGATCACCGGCATCCAGCCGGCGGCCATGAGTGCGGCGAGCGATGAGTAGCGCGTGACCACAGCAACGGCGAGCCAGATCAGGCAGGCGGCAGCCCCCATAGGCCAGGCAAGCGCCCAGAGGATGCCGAGGTAGGTGGCGACACCCTTGCCGCCCTTGAAGCCGAGCCAGACCGGAAAGCAATGCCCGAGGAAGGCGGCGAAGGCGCCGATCTGGGCGGCGTCCTCGCCCGCAAGCGCGCGCGCGGCCAGGACCACTGCGGCGCCCTTGCCTGCATCGACAATCAGCGTGACTGCCGCGGCGGCTTTGTTGCCGGTCCGGAGCACATTCGTCGCCCCGATATTGCCCGAGCCGATTTCCCGCAGGTTTCCGAGGTTCATCACGCGCGCCACAATCATGCCACCCGAGACCGAGCCCAGAAGGTAGCCGATCACGGCCCAGAGCGCCAAAACGCCCATTGTGCTTTCGATCATCGGCATCAGGTTTCTCCCCAGATACGTTTGCCATCGACCCATGTCCCGAGCACCTTGCCTTCAAGCCGTGCTCCGTCAAAGGGTGTATTCTTGGATTTCGACTGCAGGCCGGTGCGGTCCAGCTGGAACGGCGCATCCGGATCAAAAAGCACCAGATCGGCGGGTGCATCGGGCAGCAGGCGTCCTGCTGGTAGCCCCAGAATGCGCGCAGGGTTGAGTGCCAGCGCACGGAACAGCCGCGGCAGGTCGATCATTTCGGCATGATAAAGCCGCAGTGCGGCGGGCAGCAGTGTTTCCAGACCCACGGCGCCGCTGGCGGCTTCTTCAAAGGGCAGGCGTTTGCTTTCCTCGTCCTGCGGGGTGTGCATCGAGCAGATCACGTCGATCAGCCCTTCGGCCACGGCCTGCACCACCGCAAGGCGGTCTTCCTCGCTGCGCAGGGGCGGTTTCAGTTTGAAGAATGTGCGGTAGTCCGCGACATCGAGTTCGTTCAGCGTCAGATGGTGCACGCCGACGCCTGCGGTGATCCGCAGACCGTTCCGCTTGGCGCGCTCGAGTGCGGGCAGCGCGCGGGCTGTTGTGATCTGGTCGACGTGATAGCGCGCGCCGGTCATCTCCAGCAGGCTGATGTCGCGGTCCAGACCCATCCGTTCGGCCATCGGGCTGACAGCGGGCAGGCCGCGCAGACTGGCAAACTTGCCGGAGGTCACGGCAGCCCCGTCCGACAACACCGGTTCCTGCACATGCCCGATCACCAGCGCATCAAGCGACCGCGCATAGGTCAGCGCACGGGCGTAGACCTTGGTATTGGTCACAACGCTGTCGCAGTCGGTAAAGGCCACCGCGCCAGCGTCCTGCAAAAAGCCGATCTCGGTCATCTCGCGGCCCTGCCGCCCTTTGGTCAGCGCGGCCATCGGCAGCACATGCACAGGCGCGTCGGCCTGCGCGCGCCGTTCGACGAATTCCAGCGTCTCGGGCGTGTCGATCGCGGGCAGCGTGTCGGGGCGGGTGACGATGGTGGTCACGCCACCGGCGGCGGCCGCACGTCCGGCCGAGCGGAAGCTTTCCTTGTGCCGCTCACCGGGCTCTGAGACTTTCACACCGATATCGATGATACCCGGTGCAAGGCACATGCCGCCGCAATCAACCGTCTGATCGGCTTGGGCCGCCGGATGCGTGGTGTCGAAGACCTCGGCAATCCTGCCGTCCCGAACCAGAACCGCGCCCGGAGCATCCGTCAGCGCGACAGGGTCGATCAGCCGTGCATTGGTAAAGAGCGTGGCTGTCATCGCTGTTGGTCCTTTGTTGCGGAAAATCTCATCTTCAGCCCCCGATCAGGATCATCAGGCCCACCAGCAAGAACATTGCCAAGAGCGCATACATAGCGACCATTCCGCTCATCCTTGCGTTGGATTTCGCGGGTTTGGCATCGGGTGCGGGGATCGTGCCCTTGGCACTTTCGGCAGGCAGGCTGTCGTGCGGTGTGAAATCGGGTTTAGGCGTGTAGGTGGTGATATGGCGCAGGCCGAAGCCGGGGTGCAGTTCGGTTTCCTTGCCGCCTGTGGCGCTGGAGAGTACCAGAATGGCATAGCCTGTGATCTGGTCCACAACAGTGTGTTCCACAAGGTCGGGTGCCATGTCGTAGCCTGTTTCGATATAGCTGGTCAGCGCCATGCCGTTCAGATCGGCAATCGCGACAATGTCGACGAAGTCGGGGTTCAGCGGTGCTCCGAAAAGTGCCAGCATGCCGTCGGGCGTCTTGGCGATGGCCTCTTGCGGAAGGTCCATGCTGGTCGCAAAGACCCTGATCTGGCCAAAGTCATTGGCAGGGATCGTGAGCGGCATCAGACCATCACCTCCTGCGGGCCGCGCGATTTGCGCAGGTTCTGCGCCAGCAGGTCCATCGCGGCCATGCGCACGGCGACGCCCATTTCGACCTGTTCCTGAATGACGCTGCGATTGATGTCGTCCGCGATGGTCCCGTCGATCTCGACCCCGCGGTTCATCGGGCCGGGGTGCATGACGATGGCGTCAGGCTTGGCATGCGCGAGCTTGGTGGCATCCAGCCCGTAGCGATGGAAGTATTCGCGTTCCGACGGGATAAAGCCGCCGTCCATGCGTTCTTTCTGAAGCCGCAGCATCATCACCACGTCCACGTCGCGCAGCCCTTCGGCCAT
>CAZOMZ010000236.1:0-3438 GCA_964581065.1 uncultured Loktanella sp.
GCCTGTCCGCCGCCTCAGGGGGCGCCTGAAGACAGAGATCGTCACAATGGGCCAGCCCGACGTCGATCCGGTGGCGCGCGTAGGACACTATGTTGATCCGACTGAATGGAACGATCTGATCTCCTCGCCCGATGTGGCCGTAATCGATACGCGCAACGACTACGAGGTGGCGATCGGCACATTTGAAGGTGCGATTGATCCCGAAACCAAAAGCTTTGGCGAGTTCCCCGCCTGGTGGGAAGCAAACAAGGACCGCTTTCACAACAAACGTATTGCGATGTTCTGCACCGGCGGCATCCGTTGCGAGAAATCGACAAACTATCTGCTGGGTCAGGGGGTCGATGAAGTCTATCACCTCAAGGGTGGCATTCTGAAATACCTCGAAGACGTCCCGCAGGAACAAAGCAAATGGGATGGTGAGTGCTTTGTCTTCGACGCACGCGTCAGCGTCGGCCACGGGCTTGCCGAAGGTCCGCATGTGCTCTGCTATGCCTGCCGCCGCCCGCTCTTGCCCGAAGACATGCAACGCGCCGAATTCGAACAGGGCGTCTCCTGCCACCAGTGCATCGCCGAGACGACTCCCGAGGACAAGGACCGGTTCCGCGAGCGTCAGAAGCAGATCACGTTGGCCAAGGCCCGTGGCACTCATCACATCGGCGGCCTGTGACAGGCCCGACGCCCAGCACAACCCCCTTGCCGCATCAGGCGCTGGCAATGGGGATCGGTCTGGCGGGCGGCCTTGCGGCCTATTTCGGCGGTCTTCCCCTGCCTTGGATGCTGGGCCCGATGATCGCCAATACTGTGGCGGCTCTCCTGCATGCACCCATTGCCGGCCCCGACCGTCTGCGAGGATGGGTGATCCCGATCATCGGGGTGATGCTGGGGTCAGGGGTGACGGCGCAGGTTCTGGGAATGCTTGGCCTCTGGGCCATCACGCTTGCGCTGATGCCGGTCTTTCTGGGGATCGCCGCCTTTCTGTCCTATAGCGTCTACCGCAGGCTGGGTGGCTACGATCCCGTCACCGCATTCTATGCCGCTATGCCCGGCGGGATTAACGAAATGCTGCTGCTGGGTGCCGCTGCGGGCGGCGACGAGCGGCGCATCGCCCTGGCCCATGCCGCAAGGGTCTTGTTGATCATCGTCTTTGTGGCGCTCTTCTTCGGAGCATTTCTTGGCGTGACTACCGGAGGTCAGGGCGTCGCAAAATGGGTCGGTCTTCAGGACATCACGCCAAGCGACTACGCGATCCTGAGTCTCTGTGCGGTGCTCGGAGTGTTCTTGGGCAAGATGCTCAGACTTCCGGCGGCGCCCGTCTTCGGGCCGATGATCCTGAGCGGCGTTGCCCATGTCGCCGCTTGGGTCACGGTGCCTCCGCCCACGCTTTTTGTGATCGGTGCTCAGATCACAATCGGAACGATCATCGGCACCCGCTTTGTCGGTGCGACCTTTGCAGAGGTCCGGCGCGATGTCGGCTTGTCGGCGGTCGCATCGTTCCTGATGCTGATCGTGGCTGTGATCTTTGCCGAAGGCATCGTTCTGCTGACCGCGATCCCGCTGGCGCAGGCGTTTCTGGCCTTTTCACCGGGTGGCCTGACCGAGATGTCGCTGTTGACGCTCGCGTTGGATCAGGACGTGGCCTATGTCTCGGTCATGCATATTGTCAGGATCACATTGGTCATCGCGATCGCACCATTTGTGTTCAGCCTGTTCAACCGGCATCGCTAGCGCGCCGGATGTGCGATCTGACCTTTCGGGTGCCACCCGAAACTTTTTTCTGATTTCTTTTGAACCTTTCGTCGTCACCGCACGACCCATCTCTGAAACGCGCATCATGGGCTGATGGCCGGGGCGCGTTCGTAACGCAACGGGCGCCTTGCCCATTCATAGATGGAAAAAGATAATGATGAAGACACTGACACTGACCGCCGTAATTGCGCTGACAACGGCCCCCGCATTCGCGCAGGAACTCACTTTCGGGTCGGGTTCTCTCGACCGCGGGACGTTCGATACGGACGGAGACTCGGCGACCGCACTGAGCATCGAGGGCGACGTCGAATTCACCTACAACCAGTTCGTCTTTGGTGCCTCTGCCAAGGTCCAAGCGAACGACCAAGGCTTCGGTGACGAAAGCATCAGCAACTATGGCGCCTTTGCAGGCTACATGCCGACTGCCGACGTTCTTGTGGGTGCCGGTCTGACCGGCATCGCGATCGAAGGTGGCGAAACCTACAACGGCTATGAGGTATTCGGACAATATGACAACGGCCAATACGGCGTCGCAATCGTTCATGAAAAGCCCACCACCGACAACGATGATTTCTCGGTGACAACTGTCTACGGTCGCGCTGCGCTGTCGCCGGACGTGACACTTGCCGGCGCAGTCGAGACGATCTCGGATGAGGACGAGAATGTGTACTATCTTTCGGCAGACTATGCCGCAGGTCCGATCGCGGCACGCGCCTATTATCACGGCATCACCGGTGTTGACGTGGCCATCTATGGTGCAAGCGGGCGCTATGACTTTGGCCAGGGCTGGTTTGGGTCCGCAGACCTCCAGCAGGCAGAAGGTTACTTTGGCAATGACATCACGCTTTATGCGATCGGTGGTGGCTACCGGATCAGCGATAGCACTCTGATCGATGCCTCCTTTGGTCAGGCGACAAGCAGCGGGGATGAGGCCAATGTGCTGCGCCTGGGCCTGACTTTCGAGACCGGCAACCGCAAGCGTCTTGATGGTGCATTGTCGGATGCCTTCCGCGGCGATCTTTCCAAGGGCATCGGTATGCTCGCCCCTGATCTGGGCATTGGCGGCGGCATCAACCTCTACTGAGCCAAAACCACTCCAAAGAAGAAGGCCCGCGGTTGCGCGGGCCTTTGTCGTTCTAGAAGTCGAGGTTCTCGACGTTCAGCGCGTTGTTCTGGATGAATTCGCGCCGCGGTTCCACAACATCCCCCATCAGCTTGGTGAAGAGGTCGTCCGCCTCGGCCACATCCTCGACCTTGACTTGAAGAAGCGTCCGCGCGTCAGGGTCCAGCGTGGTTTCCCAAAGCTGGTCGGGGTTCATTTCGCCCAAGCCCTTGTAACGCTGAAGCGAGAGGCCCTTTTCGCCTTCTTCCAGAATGGCCTGCAGCAGATCAAGCGGGCCGTGGATCAGCTGGCTGCGGTCCTTGCGCACCAGTGTCGCGGGCAGGTCGTAGACGTCCTGCAAGCTTTGGGTAAAGCTGCCAGTGCGCCGTGCTTCGCCCGAGCGGAGCATCGGGCCGTCAAGCGTGCGCACCTCTTCCACACCGCGCAGGATACGGGCAAGTCGCATGCCCTTGTCCTGCGTGATCCGGCCCTGCCAGCCACGCTCCCATTCCAGCGCGATCAGGTCGAGCCGCTTGGCGACCTTGTCGGCCACGCCCTGCAAATCGGCATCCACCGCGCCGGGCACAAAG
>CAZOMZ010000237.1:0-3411 GCA_964581065.1 uncultured Loktanella sp.
GCCAGATCACCCGCTTGAACCGCGACCAACCCGACAGACCATAGGCATCCGCCGCTTCCGTGTCTCCCTTGGGGATGGACTGCAGTGCGCCGTAGAAAATCTCGCCCGAGTAGGCGGCGGTATTGAGGAACAGGACGACCAGAGCACCCAGCCATGCAGAGGTGAAGGCGTCAAAAAACGGGCTCACGCTCTTGAGGCTCAGGAACACGAAATAGGCAAAGAAGAACTGGATAAAGAGCGGCGAGCCGCGGAAGATGAAGATGAACCACTCGGCAGGCTTGCGATAAAGCGGGTTCTGTGCGGCCTTGCCCACTGCGACGGCCGTTGCCAGAAAGAATCCGCTGATCAGTGCCACGACACCGAAATAGATGTTCCAGATCATACCCGACCCGATCAGCACGAACTGCTGGCAAAGGGTAAAGTCGCTGCGGGGCAGCAGGCGTTCGCCAATCCCCTGACTGCGCAGCGCGTAATCGGCAATGGTTTCCCAACAGCTCATGCGGCCGCCTTCCGTTGTGCTTCACCCGCTGCTGTGGCCTGTCCGTGGGTCAGTCTTGCCATGATCCGGTCCAGCACGACCTCGGACACCTTCGTGAAGGCAAGGTAGAAAACCAGCAGCGCAAAGAAATACCACATGCGCCAGTCAGGGTGGGGGTAGTCGGTGAATTGGGGCTGCTTGGCACCACCCAATTCGCGCGCCCAATAGACGATATCCTCGACACCCAACAGGAACAGCAATGGCGTGGCCTTGATCAGCACCATCCAGAGGTTCGACAGACCCGGAAGCGCATAAACCCACATCTGTGGCACCAGCACACGCCAGAATGTCTGGCGGCGGCTCATCCCGTAGGCCTCGGCTGTCTCAAGCTGTCCCTGAGGCACAGCGCGCATCGCCCCGAAGAGGACATTGGCCGCAAACGCACCAAAGACGATGGCAAAAGTCAGGGCGGCCAGCAGGAAGCCGTAGGTCTCGTGCACCCATTGCGGAGAGTTGCCCAAAGGCAGCTTCGCCGCTGTGCAGACGACAAAGTCATTGCCTTGCCGCACCGGTTCTTCCCAATCGGGGCATTTGATGCGGTGGCGGATGTATTCAAACGCCTGATCCAGTGCGATCACGAAGAACAAAAAGAATGCGATGTCGGGAATGCCGCGAACGATCGCAATGTAGGACTTTCCGATCCAGCGGAGCGGGGCAAATGCGCTGCGGGCGGCCGAGGCTCCGGCAAATCCGAAGGCAAGGGCGGCTGGCGCAGTAATTGCCAGCAGCAAAAGCACCGTGCCCACGGCCCAGTAGATCGACATATGCTTGCCAGTGGTCAGATAGCAACTCAGCCAGATCAAACCGTCTAGTGTCGCAGGGTCTTCACAATAACCGAACATCCATCGCCCAACTTGCCTCGGCCCCAATGCGTCCATGATCTGCGCTTGCGAGTCAATCTCTTGGCGTGATTATCTCGGGCGTGACGGGGCGTTCCTCAAAAGGCGGGATCGAATGGCAGGCAGGATCATCGTTGTCGGCGCAGGCATGATCGGTGCGGCTATCGCACTGCAGATGGCGCAGGCGGGCTGGCAGGTCACTGTCATCAGCGCAGGCAAGCCCACAGCAACTGCCGCATCCTTCGGCTGGATCAACGCCAGCTTCTATCTCGATGACGACCACCACCGATTGCGCGCTGAAGGGATCGCCGCCTGGCACAGGTTAGAGGCCAAGGTGCCGCTCGGCGTTGACTGGTCGGGATGCCTCTGCTGGGACATGGCACCAGCGGAGCTGGCCCGCACCTGCGGGCAGTTGCAGGATCACGGCTATCCGGTCACATGGCTGGAGCGCCCCCAGATCGCCGCGCGGATGCCCGCGCTGCGCGATGTGCCCGAAGCCGCACTGTGGTTTCCACAAGAAGGCGCCGCACCATCCGCCGATCTGCCCGCCCGCCTGCTGCGTGCGGCGCAAGAGGCCGGCGCACGGCTGGTGCAGGATGTCAGCGTGACAGGGGTAGTCCAAGGTGACAACGGTCGGGCAGGGGTTGAAACGCAACAAGGTGTTTTCTGGGGCGATCAGGTGATCCTTGCGGCAGGGACCGCGACGCAAGAACTTGCACAGACAGTCGGCGGGCACGTGCCGCTTGTGCCGCGACCGGCCTACATCCTGCGCACCGGCAAGCTGGCACCGCTGCTGGACTGCATCCTTGCCAGCCCGATCGGAGAGATCAGGCAGGAACCTGCCGGACAGCTCTTGATGCCCGTCGCAGTGAACCATCAGGCCGACAGCGCCGAAACGCTTGCGCAATCACCCGAAGACGCAGCCGATGAGGCTATGGCACGACTGCGCGGCCTGCTTTTTGGGCTGGATGGCGTGAGTTGGGCCGAGATCACGGCTGCGGCGCGTCCGGTTCCGGCAGACGGGTTGCCCGTGGTGGGCCAGGTTGCGGAAGGTGTCTATGCCGCCTGTCTGCACTCTGGCATCACATTGGGTCCGATTGTGGCCGAACTGGTCTGTCAGGATATCAGCGGGCGTCTTGATAATGCGGGCACCGCGATGCTCGCGCCTTATCGGCCCGACCGGTTTCGATAGGCGCAAAGAAAAGGGCCGCCTGAGACAGGCGGCCCGAATGCATGGTCTTGGTCGAACAGATTAGAACTGCTCGCCGACTTCCCACTTGGCGATCAGTGCGTTCAGCGACCCGTCTTCCTTCATCGAAGTGATCGCGGCGTCCAGCTTTTCGCGCAGTTCACCGTCGCTTTCGCGCAGGCCGAGGCCAACACCGCCACCGATCAGCTCGAGCTGCTCAAGCATCATCAGCTCGGCATCGGAGTCTGCGATCGGTGCCAGAAAGGCGCGGTCGGCCAGCACGGCGTCAGCTTCACCGTTACGCACGGCTGCGATGGTTTCGTCAGGTGTCGCGAACTCGAGCAGGGTTGCGCCGGTCGAGGCGATAAAGGCTGCCTGAATCGTGCCGGTCTGTGCTGCGATCACGCCATTTGCCAGATCAACGTCAGCCGACATGGCAAGGTAGCCAGATGGATCAGGCTGGGTGTAGTTTTGTGAAAAGTCGATGACTTCGTCACGCTCGTCTGTGATCGACATACCGGCGATGATCACGTCGTAGTTGCCGGACACAAGGTTGGGGATAATGCTGTCCCATTCGTTGGTGACCCATTCGCAGGTCAGCTCGGCACGTGCGCAAAGCTCGTCACCGACTTCGCGCTCGAAACCATCGACTTCACCGGCATCGTTGATGAAGTTGTATGGAGGGTAGGCACCTTCCGTGCCCAGACGCACGACCGAATGGCCGTCCGCAAATGTCATAGAGCCAACCAGCGCAAGTGCAGCGGTGGACACGATCAGGTTTTTCATCAGTATTCTCCCGAGTTGATGATGTTTAAGAGACCGTCGCGGACAGAAATCCGCGCAGA
>CAZOMZ010000238.1:0-3407 GCA_964581065.1 uncultured Loktanella sp.
GGTGATGTTGTTGTTGTCCCAGAAGACAATGAGGTGACCCAGCTTCTGCATCCCGGCGAGCGAGATGGCTTCCTGGCTGACACCTTCCATCAGACAACCGTCACCTGCCATCACATATGTATGATGGTTGACGATCTTCTTGCCCCATGTCGCGCGCTGGATTTCCTCGGCGATGGCGAAGCCGACCGAGTTTGCAATGCCCTGACCCAGCGGGCCGGTTGTGGTCTCGATCCCGCGGGCGTGGCCGTATTCGGGGTGACCGGCGGTGCGCGCGCCCCACTGGCGGAAGTCCTTGATCTGCTCCAGCGACATATCTTCGTAACCGGTCAGATACATGAGCGAATAAAGCAGCATAGAGCCGTGGCCAGCAGATAGGATAAACCGGTCGCGGTCGGGCCATTCGGGGGCTTTGGGATCAAAGTTGAGGTGCTTTTCGTAGAGCACGGTCGCAACATCTGCCATGCCCATCGGCATGCCGGAGTGGCCGGAGTTCGCGGCAGCAACCGCATCCAGCGTCAGAGTGCGGATGGCGGTGGCTTTCTTCCAATGGTCGGGGTGGGCGGCACGAAGAGCTGCAATATCCAAGATCAGGGTCCTATCTTTCCATACGGGCTTGCGTTGGGCAGCGTCATATCAGGGTGGGGTGCAAGATCAAGCGCGACGGCTAAGTTCCTCTTATTTCAGCCATGCTGCGGTTTGCGAGACGCGAAAGCATCGCTTAGGCTTCCAGCCATCGGGCTCGATTCGTCTTTTGTGGGATGATGCAGCCGCGAAAACGCCGCGTCAGAGGTGCGAGCGACCCCGCGTGAAAGGACGCCAGAATGAGTGACATCAGTTCCCTTGAAAACCGGATCACGGCAGCGCTTGACCGGATCAGGGCCGGCCTCGACAGCCGCCCGACGGGCGACGCCGCTCCTTCGGAGGCCATGCAGGCCGCGTTGGAGAAAGAGCGGGCGGCGAATGCGGAACTGACCCAACGTGTCCAGCTTTTGAAGGAACGTCAGGACGGTCAGGTCGCGGCACTGACCACGCGCGTCGAAACACAGCGAACACAGCTCGGCGCACTTGATGCGGAGATGCAAAAGCTGCGCGCCGCGAATGCGCAACTGCGCGAGATGAACGCGCAATTGCGCGCCGCCGCGACCGAAGGGCTGTCAGCGGACCTGCACGACGCCTCGCTTGCGGCCGAGGTTGCCTCGCTTGAAGCGCAACGTGCCGCCGATATGGCCGAAATGGATGCCATCATTGCCGAACTCAAACCCCTGATCGCGGAGGCGTAACAGATGCCACAGGTCGAAATCTCTATCGGTGGCCGCACCTTCGAAGTGGCCTGTCAGGATGGCGAGGAACATTTCCTGCATTCTGCTGCGGGTATGCTGGACAACGAAGCCCAGCATCTGGCGACACAGATCGGACGGCTGCCTGAAGCGCGGATGCTGCTGATGGCGGGGCTGATGCTGGCGGATAAAACCGCGGAACTGGAAGACAAGGTCCGGACGCTGCAATCGGAGTCCGGCGAGCTGCGCGCGGCGATCGAAACGCTGAAATCACAGCCTGCACCTGCGCCACAAAGGGTCGAAGTGCCGGTGATCCCTGCCGAAGTGACAGAAGCGCTGGCCGAAATTGCCGCGCGGGCCGAGGCGCTGGCAGAAAAAGTGGAAGGTCAGTAAGTCAAAAGGGGGCCCAGCGGCCCCCTCATGTCTTTGCGATTAGGCGTTGGCTTCGCGGATCTTGTTGGCCGCGTCCTTGTCGAAGGTGACGCCATTTTCCTCGAGCAGCGTGTCGAGTTCGCCCGAGAGCGTCATCTCGGTGATGATGTCGCAGCCGCCGACAAATTCGCCTTTGACATAAAGCTGGGGGATCGTCGGCCAGTCGGAGTAATCCTTGATGCCCTGACGGACTTCGTCATCGGCAAGAACGTTCACGTCCGTATAGTCGACACCCATGAAGTTCAGAACACCGGCAACACGGGACGAGAACCCGCACTGCGGCATGGATTTCGTGCCCTTCATGTAGAGTACGACATCGTTGTTGGTGACGGTTTCTTTGATCTTATCCTGGGCGGTCATTTCAGTGGTCCTTTGCGTGAGCTTTGGTGCCGGACACGCAGGGGCGCAGGCGCCCATGCGGATGGCAGAAGAAAATAGAAAGGTCCCAGAATGGCGAGAAGTGTTGTTTTCAACATCATTCCGGTGCTCGTGTCGTCAGCCCGAGGGCGTGGATTTCGCCGCTATCGACCTTGGGCTTGATAATGGCCATGACGGTGCGCTGCTGCTGGATGCGGTTCATGCCCCGAAAGCTTTCGTCAATCACGAGGCCCTGAAAATGCACACCATCCTCGCCCTCGATCTGTACGGTGGCGTTTGGCAGCTGTTCCTTGATCAGATGCTCGATCTCATGGGCGGTGATTGGCATGGGGTATCCTTTGGCGTGTTGCGCTCAAATTAGGTGCGTCCCGCCGGATCGACAAGTGGGGAGCCTCCGGCGGGGATATTTATGGGCCAATAATGACGGCGTCAGGCGACAGCGGCAGCAAAGGCACTGCGATAGAGGGTGCCGAGTTCGGAAAGCGCCGCGCTCTGGCTGCCGAATGTAATCTGGTCGCCACCAACCTTGCCGACAGTTGTCAGCGTGACGCCCGCCTGATTGGCCGCGATCATCAGCGCTTCTGCCTGATCGAAGTTGCAGCCGATCAGGTAACGCCCCTGATCCTCGCCAAAGAGGGTGGGTGTGTCTTCGACATCCACTGTAATGCCGACGCCGGCCTTTTCGGCCATCTCGAAGGCGGCAAGGGCAAGGCCGCCATCGCTGAGGTCGGTACAGGCTTTAATCAGCGTGCAGTTGGCGCGGATGAAATCGCCGTGGGCTTTTTCGCGGTCCAGATCGACGGCCGGGGCGTCGCCCTCGGCGCGGCCGTAGACTTCGGCGAGGATTGCGGATTGTCCGAGGTGACCGGTCGTCTCGCCCAGCACCAACAGAAGATGCCCGTCCCGTAGTTCACCGGTGATCATCTGGTCAGGGTGACTGATCAGGCCGACTGCGCCGATCGTGGGGGTGGGCAGGATCGCGCGCCCGTCGGTCTCGTTATAAAGCGACACGTTGCCCGAAACGATGGGCATGTCGAGGGCCTTGACGGCTTCGCCGATGCCTTGGATGGCGCCGACGAATTGCCCCATAATATGCGGCTTTTCGGGGTTGCCAAAGTTCATGTTGTCGGTGGTGGCGAGTGGCTTTGCGCCGACGGCTGTGAGGTTGCGGTAGGCTTCGGCGACCGCCTGCTTGCCCCCTTCGACGGGATTGGCTTTGACGTAGCGGGGCGTCACATCGCTGGTGAAGGCGAGCGCCTTGTTGGTGCCATGCACACGCACGATGCCGGAGCCGGCACCGGGGATGCGGGCGGTGTCGCC
>CAZOMZ010000239.1:0-3404 GCA_964581065.1 uncultured Loktanella sp.
CGCTTTGGATTTTGGCCAGATTGATCGGGATCAGACGGGTCTTGCCGGATCCTTCAGGGTTCAGATCAACAGTCAGGTAGCGGACCAGTGCTTCGGGCACGTCGACCCACATATCAGTGACACGGCCAACAACCTCACCGTCACCACCGACAACCGCCTTGCCGCGCGGATCACGTCCGGCCGAGACCTTGAAGTCAGGCAACATCGACATCGGCTTGATCTTGACGTGGCCATGGGCATCGAGCTCGGGCTCGTCACGGCGTGGTGCCCAGGATGCAGGACCGACACCGTCAACCATCGGATCACCAGTCGGGATCCAGGGCGAACCGGTGCTTGGCGAAGACTGCGCCAATGCGAGATCGGTGCGCATCTTGGCGTCTTCATATTCGCGGCTTGGCACCGTCAGTTCGCCGCGGCCATCGCGCAGGATGAACGTCTTTTCCTTCGGAAGCGGCAGCAGGCTTTCGTTCGCCGGTACGCCGTCCTCATCGTCACGCAGGGGATACCCCTCACGCATGTTCTCGGTTTGCAGGTAGTAAACAAGGCCCGCAAAGAAGATCCAGAACAGCCAGATCGAGAGGCTCGCCAGATCGAAGTCGCCGAAGAATTCTACACCAACCATTTGTTTGTCCTTTCGGTGGTTAGGTCGGGAACTCTGCCAAACCCAGCTTGGCAGTGTCCCCGGGTTTCATGGGCCGGAGCCGCACAAGCGGTCCCAGCACAATCAGGGTGATGAAAAGAAGGCCGATTTCGGTGTGGTAGACGACCGAATAGCCAGTGGCAGGCGTGGCGAGCGCCTCTCCCAAAGTGCCGTTCCCAGCGGCATGGTTCACGAGGTCACGGATCGTGCCCCCGATAAAGATGGACAGCCCCGCGCCGGTGGCTTGTGCAGCCCCCCATGCGCCAAGGGCCAAACCGCGACCGGCAGAACCGATCGTTGGCATTGTCATGGCAGCCGTCAGGGTCGACACCCCGAAAAGGCCACCACCGAAGCCGATCAATGTCGCTCCGGCGTAGAACAGGACGGGTGAGTTGACGGGTGCAGCAAAGATCACCGTGGCAAAGGCCACAATCCCCGCAAGGATACCGCGTGCGCACATCCGGTAAGGATCAACGCCGGCCTTCAACCAGCGCGCCGCCATACCGAAACCCACAAGCGCGCCCAGCGCCCACATGGCTGTCAGCATGGTTGTCGCCGAAACCGATAGCCCGAGGATTTCGCCACCATAAGGTTCAAGCAGCACGTCCTGCATGTTGAAGGCCATCGTACCGATGAAGACGACCGCCAGCAGACGTCCCGCATCCCCACCATCGGCCAGATCGCGCCATGCGTCTCGGAAGGTTGGCGAAGCCTCTTCCCGCTGCGCTTTGGTCATGGGTGCGACCTTCTCCTGCCTCCACAGGGCGATCAGATTGAGCAGCAGGGTGATAACAGCAGTACCCTGCACAACCTGCACCAGCCGAAGAGCCGAGTAATCGCGCAAAAGCGCACCGATGATGATCGCCGAAAATGCCATGCCCAGCAGGTTCATCACATAAAGCAGTGCGACGACCTTGGGCCGTGTCTCCTCGGTCGCGCGGTCGGCCGCCAGCGCCAGACCCGCGGTCTGGGTCATATGCATGCCGATCCCGGTCAACAAAAATGCGAGACCCGCGCCCACGTAGCCGGCAATCGGCAGATCAAGCGTCCTGTCACCGGACAGCACCAAAAGCGCCATCGGCATGATCGCAAGGCCACCGAACTGCCACATGGTGCCGAACCAGAGATAAGGGATACGTTTCCAGCCGATCGCGGATTTGTAGTTGTCGGATTTGTGCCCGACCAAAGCGCGGAAGGGTGCCACCAGCACAGGGATAGCGATCATCGCTGCAACCAGTGTCGCGCCGATCCCCAACTCGACGATCATCACACGGTTCAGCGTGCCAAGCAGCATGACAGCGGCCATGCCGACCGAGACCTGGAACAGGGACAGACGCAAAAGCTGGCGGAGCGGCAGATCGTCACTGACCGCATCCGCAAAAGGCAGCAGGTTGACCGAAACGCGCTTGAGAGACGAGGCTTTGAAGATCACGTCCGCCCCCCTTCGAAGGCCAGTGCCTTCGAGATGTAGAAACCGGATTTGACCTGATCGACCTCGGCCAGCCGACCCCTTGTCCCGCTGTCCCGCAAAGCAGAGGCAATCGCCGCGGTCGTCTGCGGGATCATCACCGGACTGCGGTCGGCACGCGGGAACAATTTGCCCGCCCGCCACATCAGCATCAGTGCAGGCGTGCGCGGCGCGATGGTAAAGACAAACTTGCCATTGATGCGCTCGGCAGCCTTGCCCAGCAGTCCTGCAATGTCGGCTGCGCTGTAATAGATCATCGAATCCATCGCGAGCGCATGGTCAAAGCGGCCACTGGTCTGATCCAGCATATCGCCTGCAACCCATGTAATCCGGCCCGCCAAACCGGTCGGCATACGCTTTTCTGCAATCTCGACCAGGGCGGGGGAGATATCCACTGCCACAACCTCAGCTCCGCGCCGGGCCAGTTCCACGGCCATTGCACCGGTGCCACAGCCTGCATCCAGCACACGCGCACCGCGCAGATCCTCGGGCAGCTGCGCCAGCATAAGCGCACGCATCCGGTCACGGCCAGCACGCACGGTCGCCCGCACGCCAGAGACCGGCGCGTCGGAGGTCAGCCGCTCCCAAACCTTGGTCGCGGTGCGGTCGAAATAATGTTCGACCCTGTCACGTGTGGCGGCGTAATTGCTCAATCAATCAAATCCCAGAAGTTCAAAGATTTCCCGATCCGGCAGCGGGGCCGGTGCCAGCGGCTCGGTCCCATTCCAAAGCGTTTCGGCCAGCCGGATGTATTCCTTGCGGACCTGCACGATCTCCTCGTCATCCGGCATCTCGAAGAGGGTCTTCTTCTTCAGACGGCTGCGGCGGATAGCATCCAGATCGGGCATATGGGCAATGCGGTTGAAGCCGACGGTCTGGCAGTAGCGGTCCACCTCGTCGGTCTCGCGGCTGCGGTTGGCGACGCAACCGGCCAGACGGACCTTGTAGTTGGCCGACTTCGCCTGAACGGCAGCAATGATCCGGTTCATCGCATAGATGCTGTCAAAGTCGTTCGCGGTGACGATCAGCGCACGGTCCGCGTGCTGCAACGGGGCCGCAAAGCCCCCGCAAACCACGTCACCCAGCACGTCAAAGATCACGACGTCGGTGTCTTCCAGCAGGTGATGCTGCTTGAGCAGTTTCACAGTCTGGCCCACGACATAGCCACCGCAGCCTGTGCCCGCAGGCGGGCCACCGGCCTCGACGCATTTCACGCCGTTGAAACCGTCAAAGATGAAATCCTCGGGGCGCAGTTCCTCGGCGTGGAAGTCGACCTCTTTCAGGATGTCGATCACG
>CAZOMZ010000240.1:0-3383 GCA_964581065.1 uncultured Loktanella sp.
GCAAAATCCGCGAAAGCAGCGACCTGTCTTTCGGCTTCAACGCACAGACCGAAGAATATGGCGACATGTTCAAGTTCGGCGTGATCGACCCTGCCAAAGTTGTGCGCACTGCGCTGCAGGACGCCGCTTCGGTTGCCGGTCTGCTGATCACGACCGAAGCCATGGTTGCTGACAAGCCTTCGAAAGAGGGTGCAGGCGCCGGCGGCGGTATGCCCGACATGGGCGGCATGGGCGGCATGATGTAAGACGCCTTGCCTTAAGCTAAACGAAGGGCGGTTCCAGTCGGAGCCGCCCTTTTCTTTTGACCCATCCGGTATCAACATGCGGCAAAGCTTAAGGAGGACCTCATGGAACGGATCGGTGTCATCGGCTTGGGGCGGATGGGGAGCGCGATTGCGCGCAGACTGGCATCGCAAGGGCACACCGTCACGGGATGGACCCGCAGTGGTCGCTCGGTAGAAGGTGTCGCCAAAGCAAGCGATATTCCGGCCCTTGTCGCGGCAAGCGACACACTCATCCTCAGCCTGCTGGACGATGCGGCAGTGGCCTTTGCTTTGGATGCCTGTCTTGCGTGCGATCTTGCCGGCAAGCAGATCATCGAAACCAGCACAGTCGTTCCGAAGGTGCTGCAGGACCGCATTGCCGCAATCACTGGCAAGGGGGCGATGGCGGTGGATGCACCGATTTCGGGCGGACCCGAATTGGTGGCTGCCGGGTCCTGCGGTGTGTTCATTGGAGGTGATGATGCGGCCGCTAAACGTGCTCAGGACGTGATAGCGGGATTCTCCAATCGCGTCTTCCATGTTGGTCCGCTGGGAACCGGCCTTGTCATGAAGACGATCAACAACAGCATGATCCAGCTCTATTTCGCCGGTCTGCGCGACATGATGCCGTTGGCCAAACGTGCCGGTCTCCCGCTTGAGACGGCGATGCGCATCCTCTGCGGTGGGCCAGCTGGCATGCCTATGGCAGCGGACCGGCTCCCGAAAATTCTGGGCGACGACAAGACCGTCGGATTTGCCATGTCGGCGGCCGCCAAAGATTGTGACGTGTTCCAGCGCGTCGTGCAGTCGCACGGTCTGACGTCACCGGCTCTGAGCGTCGCGAAGAAAGGCTGGGATGAGGTGCTGGCTGCGGGGCTAGGGGATGAAGATCCAGCAAGGCAGGTATCCTGGGCCTATGAGAATGGTTAGGCAGAGGCGCGTCCTATGAAAGGCGGTCCAGACTTTGCGCGGGAGCTCCGCGCAGGCGAAGAAGATCAGGTCGACGCCCTGCTACATGCGGCATTCGGTGGGCGCGACGAGGCTGCACTGGTGCGCAAACTGCGCAAGGCGCGCTGCATTGCGGGTGAGACCGTACTGACGTGGGATGGCGAGATGATCGGCTATTATGCGCTCTCGTTTATGGTCCGCCCCAAAGGATGGCTCTGTCTTGCACCGGTGGCTATCAAACCGGAACTGCAGGGGCACGGCTATGGGAAACGGATGATCGGCTTTCTGAGCGAATGGGCGCGGTTGACACAAACCCCCGTTGTGGTGCTCGGTGACCCAGCATTCTATGAACGGGCTGGATTTTCGTGCGCAAAAGCTGCGCAGCTGACCGGCCCCTTTCCGATCGATCACACGATGCTTGCGGGCATGGACAAGCCTGCCAAACCACAGGCACTCGTCTACCCCGCCCCTTTTGGCGCCCCATGATACCATGAGACTCTTCCTTCTTGTCACCCTGACCATGTGCGCCTTTGCAGCCAATTCGGTCCTGAACCGGATCGGCGTGGCGCTACAGGGCATGGATCCGATGGATTTTGCCACCATCCGGACCGGTGCGGGGGCTGCGATGCTTTGGGGGTTGGTGGCGTTGCGCAGGGCGCCTGCGCCGCAAGTGCTGTCTGCGAAGCGATTGTTCGGTGCGCTGGCTCTTGCCATTTATATGGTGGGCTTCTCTTGGGCCTATATCAGCCTTGATGCCGGACTGGGCGCACTCATCCTGTTTGGTGTGCTGCAAGTCGTCGTTTTCGGCTGGGCGGTGGTGGAAGGCGGCACTGTCCCGGCCCTGCGCTGGATAGGAGCAGGGATTGCGCTGGTGGGCCTCTGTGTCCTGCTATGGCCTGCCGGAGCAGCTACAGTCCCGCCGGGCGGGGCAGTCTCGATGGCTATCGCAGGCGCGGCATGGGCCGTCTATACGCTGCTGGGACGGGCAGAAGCGGACCCCTTGGGTGCCACGGCCAGCAACTTTCTGCTGTGCCTGCCGCTGGTCGCAGCGGTTCTGCTGATTGCGGGGGTGGGTAGCTTCAACCTCGCCGGCACGATCACAGCCGTGATTGCCGGGGCCATCACATCCGGATTGGGCTATGCGCTGTGGTATCGCACGCTTCCGTCATTGCCGACCACCATCGCCGGTATCGCGCAACTGAGCGTTCCGGTGATCGCGGTGGGCGCAGGGGTGCTTTTTCTTTCAGAGCCGCTGTCACTGAGGCTGGTGGTTGCGGGTATGCTTGTGCTGGGCGGAATTGGCATTTCCCTGCTCGCCCGACGCTAGGTTTTCATCACAAGGGTCTTTTGCTACACCCGACACATGTTACCTATGTTCCATGAAGCAGTTTTGGGCCGCCTTTCTCGCTCTCCTCGCCCCGTCAGCCGTCATGGCTGATGAATGCGTCGTGCTGCTGCACGGGCTGGCGCGCACCGAAATCTCGCTGACCCCGATGCAACTGGTGCTTGAGGACGCCGGGTATTTCGTTGTCAACCGCGGCTACCCGTCGACTGAAGAAGATATCCAGACCCTTGTCGACAAACATGTGGCCGAGGATGTGGCGGCTTGCGGTGACCGCAAGATCAACTTTGTCACCCACTCGATGGGCGGTATCCTTGTGCGCGCGTGGCTGACCAACAACCGCCCCGCAAAGATGGGCCGTGTGGTGATGCTGGGACCACCCAACAGTGGTTCGGAACTGGTGGATATCTTCGGTGACTTCGAGCCCTTCCAATGGGTCAACGGCCCTGCAGGGCTGCAATTGGGAACAGAAGACAACAGCCTGCCCAACCAGTTGGACGAAGTGCCCTACGAGATTGGCATCATCGCGGGCAACCGGACCCTGAACCCTGTCTATTCGGCGCTGATCGAAGGACCGGACGACGGCAAGGTTTCGGTTGCATCAACGCGGCTTGAAGGGATGAAGGACCACATCGTCCTGCCGGTGACCCACACTTTCATGATGAACAACCCGCTGGTCATTCAGGAGGTGCTGGCTTTCCTGCGGGACGGTGAATTCGACCGATCACTCAGCCTGAGCGGCATCATTTTCGGTACCGACTGACCGATCTTTTCCAGAAAAGATCGGGCCTTCGGCGAAGGTAATTTTGAACATGAGAAGAGCGGGTCAG
>CAZOMZ010000241.1:0-3364 GCA_964581065.1 uncultured Loktanella sp.
TCGGCTGCCGGTTTCCGGGACTTTACCCGTATCGCGGCCTCTGATCCGACGATGTGGCGCGATGTGTTTCTCAACAACAAAGAGGCGACGCTGGAAATTCTCGGGCGTTTTACCGAAGAACTCTTTGCCCTGCAGCGCGCGATCCGGCGCGGGGACGGGGATCATCTGCACGATTACTTCACCCGCACCCGTGCGATCCGCCGCGGGATCATCGAAGCGGGGCAGGACACCGACGCGCCGAACTTTGGCCGCGCACCGGGTCGCAAGGAATGATCCGGTGGGCGACAGTGCTTGTCGCCTGCTGTCTGGCCGTGCCGCTTGCCGCTCAGGATGTGCGCCCCGTCCCCCGTCCGGTCGAGACCGCCATTCAGGATTACGCCATGCGGCCCGTCCCGCGCCCTTTCGCGCGGCCCGAGCTCAGCCTTGCTGCCATGATGGACCCGCAATTGCGCGCAGAGCAGAACCTCTTTGCTTTCAGCCCCACCGCAACCGCAACCTCCATGCGCCCGCTGCGGCGGCCTGCCGCGATCGAGGCGGCGGGCGAAGAGCGCCGACTGGCGCGCATTCGCGGGCAGGTCTGCGGTGATCCCGCGATCCAGGGGCAGGTTCTGGGCCGGATCAACGGAGCGGGGGCCTGCGGCGTGGATGAGGCGGTCAAAGTGCGCGCGGTTGCAGGCGTCACGCTGAGCCCGCGTGCCACAATCGATTGTTCCACCGCTCAGGCGCTCAAGACATGGATCGAACGGGGTGTTCTGCCTGCCGTGGGCGGCGAAGGCGGTGGCGTGTCATCGCTCAGGGTGGTGTCGCATTATGCATGCCGCACCCGCAACAACCAGCCAGGCGGGCGGCTGTCGGAGCATGCTTTCGGGCGGGCCATCGACATCGCCGGTATCCGGTTGCGGAACGGAACCGAGATGACCTTGCTGACCGACTGGAACTCCGAAGATGACGGCGCGCAACTGCGGCAGATGTGGCGGGCGGCTTGCGGACCGTTCGGGACCGTGCTGGGACCGGAGGCCAACCGCTTTCACCGTGACCATTTTCATTTCGACACCGCGCGCTACCGGCGCGGGCCATACTGCCGCTGACAGTTGCCGCGACGGCCCCCTGTGGTCGTGATGCGCTGGCCATTGCCTGTTTCGGCGTTAGACTGTTGCGACGCCGGAAAGGACAGAACCGATGGAATCCCTTGCCGAAGACCTCGCCACAATGGTGCGGACGCCACTGCTGGAAAGCCATGTTGCCGCGATGCGGGAAATTGGCACAACGCGCAGCTATGCGGCGGGTGAAGACTTTGTGAAGGCGGGCGATCCGATAGATGCCTTCCACTACGTCATCGACGGGCAGGTTATCGCGATTGATCCCCGCACCGGACAACAATATGGCACCGGCCACCTCGGCCCGACCCAGTTCTTTGGCGAGATCAGCTTTTTGTCCGGTGGACGGGCAATGATGGGTGCCCGCTGCATGGCCCCGAGCGAGATCCTGACCGTGCCGCGCCGCGAGATGCTGGATCTGATGAGCCGCATCCCCGAGATGTCCGATATCATCATCACCGTCCTTGCGGCCCGTCGCCGCCGCCTCCTGGAAAGCGGAGAGGCAAGCCTGACACTGATCGGTGCGGAAGAGGATCGGACCATCCGCCAGATTGCAGCCTTTGCCGGGCGCAACCGGATCCCCTTTCGCAGCCTCACACTGGGCGAACACGAAGCCGAAGCGGTCGCGCATTCCTGTAACATCGGCGCGGCCAAGCCTGCGGTGATATTCGGCAAGACGTTGGTGGTGGATGACCCAACCCCTGCCAAGATCGCACGCATTCTGGGTCTGGATATGGCCGTGCACGAAGATACCGTCTTTGACGTGTTGATTGTTGGGGGTGGTCCGGCCGGTGTTGCTGCGGGTGTCTATGCAGGCGCAGAGGGGCTGCGGGCACTTGTGGTCGAGGACCTGACCATCGGCGGGCAGGCAGGCACGTCGTCGCGCATCGAGAATTACATGGGCTTTCCGACCGGCATCTCTGGCGCAGATCTTGTCTGGCGGGGCGAGGTTCAGGCCATGAAGTTCGGCACGCAATTCGCCGTCCCGCGCCGCGTGCGCGCTCTTGAGCGGCGCAATGACGGGATATTCTGCGCGACGCTTGATGACGGGGTCGAAGTCTGTGCCCGCGCCGTGGTGGTCGCAACAGGGGTCCAGTACCGCCGTTTGCCGATCCCGCGTCTGGAAGATTTCGAAGGCATCGGCGTTTACTATGCCGCAACAGATGTCGAGGCGCGCTATTGCCGTGAGACGGATGCAATTGTTGTGGGCGGTGGCAACTCTGCGGGGCAGGCAGCCATGTATCTCTCACGCACGGCGGCCCATGTGCATGTCCTGGTCCGTGGCAAGAGCCTTGCTGCATCCATGTCGGATTACCTGCTGTCGCGGCTTGAGACCGATCCCGCGATCACCATCCACTATGAAACCGAGATCTGCGCTCTGCTCGGAGAGACGCATCTTGAGCAGGTCACCATTCGCAGCGGTGCCGCAGGCGATGAGAAGACGATCAATGCACGTGCGGCTTTTGTGATGGTCGGTGCCGCGCCAAACACTGCATGGCTGTCGGGGCTGGTGGCGCTGGACAACAAGGGCTTTGTCCTGACAGGGCAGGGCGTTGACCGGACCTCGCCCTATGAAACGTCACATCCGGGGATTTTTGCGGTGGGCGATGTCAGGGCAGGGTCGGTGAAACGTGTCGCCTCGGCGGTTGGCGAAGGCTCTGTTGCGATCTCGAAGGTCTGGGATTTCGTGCGTGGTGGTGATTGACCGCACGCCGGTCTGCGGCTGAGACGGCGGATGCCTCCGGCGGGAGTATTTTTGGCAAAATGATGAGAGGGGCAGGCTTTACCCCGCCCATTGCGCGCCCTATAAGCCGCCCCATGATGAGACAGATGATCATTCGCATTATTTGCCCGGCGGTCTGATCCCCAGACGACCGGCCGGGAAGAGGTGTCAGCGCTGGCGCACCGATCAATCATGCTAACCGATATTTCTGTAATGAAGGACGCCTCTCATGTGCGCCGACACCCCTGAATACAAACAGACCCTGAACCTGCCCCGCACCGATTTCCCGATGCGTGCTGGCCTGCCCAAGCGTGAGCCCGAGTGGCTGGCCCGTTGGGAAAAGATCGGGGTCTATGACCGCCTGCGCGAAAAGCAGGGCCGCCCCTCTTTCACGCTGCACGACGGCCCGCCATATGCCAACGGCCATCTGCACATCGGACATGCACTCAACAAGATCCTCAAGGATATGGTGGTGCGCTCCCAGCAGATGATGGGCAAGGACGCCCGCTATATCCCCGGTTGGGACTGTCACGGTCTGCCGATC
>CAZOMZ010000242.1:0-3362 GCA_964581065.1 uncultured Loktanella sp.
CTGCTTGAGTTCGGGGATGCCGTCGACGGCGGTGTATTTCGTCTTGCCCGCGTTGATCGCGGCAATCGCGGCATCCTTGATATTCTGCGGGGTGTCGAAGTCGGGTTCGCCCGCGCCAAGGCCGATGATATCACGGCCCGCGGCCTTGAGTTCGGCCGCTTTCGTGGTCACAGCGATGGTCGGAGACGGTTTGACGCGGTCGAGTGTCGCAGAAAGAAAGGTCATCAGGTCCTCCGGTGGTATCTGGGGTCTTGATGTGACATAGGACGTCGGAACGCCCGATAGCAAGCTGCAAGGAGGCTACCATGCAAGATCAAGACAACTGGTTCGGCGATGAGATCGCAACTTTCGGAGACCGGCTGGCCGGTGCCCGTGAGGGGGCTGGTCTTGACCAGTCCGGTCTGGCTGCAAAGCTTGGTATCAAAACACAGGTGGTCGAGGCTTGGGAGAATGATCTCAAAGAACCGCGCGCCAACCGTTTGCAGATGATGGCCGGTGTTCTGGGTGTATCAATCACATGGCTTTTGACCGGCGAAGGCGAAGGGCCGCTGGCACCGGAGGATGACAGTTTTCTGGAGGCCGATGTCACCGAGCTGCTGGCCGAAATGCGTGCCCTGCGCAGCGAGATCAAGCAGTCGGGCGACAAACTGGGCCGGCTTGAAAAGCGCCTGCGGAAAGTGTTGAAAGACGCAGCATGAGCGAAACGCGCGAAACCAAGATCAAACGGCTGCGCATGCGGTCGATGCGGCGTGGGATCAAGGAAATGGACCTGATCCTGCAGGCCTACGCCGATGCGCATCTGGATGGCTTTTCGGACGATGCGCTGGACCTCTATGACCAGCTGCTGTCCGAGAACGACCATGATCTTTATGGTTGGGTTGGCGGACAGTTTGCTGTCCCTGCGGTGTATCTCGATCTTGTCACGCATATTGCGGCAACAGCGCAGGGTGTGACCCGTCCCGCTGGCTAGCCGCCGCCCTTGCGCGATTAACAGAATTTTCGGGCTTTGAGTCTAGTTCTGCCTCAACAGCAGACATGGACGCAGGATTATGACGGCGCATCACAGCCTTCGATCACCCCAGATGACCGAGACAAGCGACGCGCAAAGTGCGGCCTTCATGGACAGCTATCTCGACACGCTGAACCTTGTGGAACGGCTGCATCGCCTGTTGCTGGATGTCATCAAGGACGAATTCGAACGGCTCGGCGTGCTGGAGCTCAACCCTGTTCAGGCCCTGCTCTTGTTCAACGTCGGTGACAATGAGGTGACCGCAGGCGAACTGAAGTCGCGCGGTTATTATCAGGGGTCGAATGTCTCGTATAACCTCAAAAAGTTGGTCGATGCCGGTTACATGCATCACGAACGCAGTCAGGTGGATCGGCGGTCGGTGCGGGTCCGGCTGACGGACAAGGGGCGGGGCGTGCACGTGGTGGTGTCACGGCTGTTTCGCAAACATGCCGAAGGGTTGATCGAACGCGGTGTGGTGGATCACAACGGGGTCGAAGACATCGCTGCGGCACTGCGCCGCGTGGAACGTTATTGGACAGAACAGATACGGTATATCTACTAACAAACGTCTTGATCTCGTCATGCTTTCGCCGAGATCGGATGCGTTAGTTAGACTTGGTTAGAGTTGTGTTCGTAACGAGGGAAGTGGTTACGAACGGGTCGGCAAGCTGGATTGTCGGCCCGTTTTTTATTTTTGGTATCAGTCGCTTGCCGTCTCGTTGTTCCAAACGGCCCGTGGCGTGTCATTGACGCTGCCGGGGCAGACACCCTCCCGCCTAGCGCAGATCCCCGGCCGACCCGACGGCCATGCTCGCCAGTTCCCGCACCAGTTTGCGCTCCATCGTCGCGGCAAAATCCTCATACCCGAGGGCCACTTCGACAAATGCCCCCGGGCCACGGATGACTTTGGTCTCATAGTAGGCGGAAAGCTCTTTGATATCGACATATGTCGCGTCGCCGCGGTTCGCGTTTCCGGCACCGACAACCAGACCGTTGACAGTCAGTCCGGGTGGGCGCTGGGACTCGGGGATGGTCTCGGGCGGTGGTCCGGTGTTCGTGGCGCCGTCGCCTGACAGATCAAGCGTGCGCTGCCAGCAATCGGTATGCGGGGCCAGATAGGCATAGCCTTGCAGGATCGCCGAACCGATCGCGGTAGTGGGTGCGGCAACGCCACGCTCGTGTTCCAGCAGCAGTGCATTGACCCGTGACAGATCAACGGGGCTGCGGATCTCGGTCCAGGGGACGATTTCACGATGGTTGACCGGCCCGCTCCATTCAAAGACATGCAGGCGGATCGGGGCATCCGGTTGGGCAAAAAGGATTTCCTGCACGGTCTCAGAGTTCAGGGCAGCGACGACACCGTTGAGCTGTAAACGATACTCGGCATCATCGACCGAGCTTGAGACATCCAGCCCCAGCGACAGCGCCTGCCTGCATGCAGCCTGCGCAAGGCCGGGCAAAAGCAGCAGGAAGAGTGCAAGCCGGATCATCCCCGTCTCTCGTCTGTTTCGATGGCGTGACCGATCACTTGCGTGCTCAGCTCGCGCACCAGTTTGCGGCGCATGGTGGTTTCGAATTCGGCAAAGCCTCGGGCGACTTCGACAAATGACCCCGGACCCCGGCGCACCCGTTGTTCGTAGTAGCTTTGCACATCGATTGCGCCGTCGTCGATGACCAGCCCGTTCACAATCACCCCGTCAAAGGGAAGTGTTGCATATGCAGCGTCGGGGCTGAAGCCGGCGTTGCTGGGTCCGTCACCGGCCATGTCGATGGTGCGGGCAAAGCAGGCCGGCCCTGTCTGCAGTTGTTGCAGCGCATAGCCCAGCGCATAGCCCAGAGCCGTCTGTTGTCCGCCCCCCGCGCGGCTGCTGGCCGCCACCTGTGCCGCGACGGCTGTCAGATCATCTGGTGTGCGGATCATCTGCCATCCGACGATGTCACGCTGGTAGGTGCGCCCGCTCCATTCAAAAATCTGTAGCGCGACGGGATCGGGGCTGAGGAAAAAGGCCTCCTGCACCTCGGGCGCCAGCAGGGCGGCCGCCAGGCCTGAGCGTTGCAGCCGGTCCTCGGCCAGATCGACGGACGAGGACACGTCCATCGCGAGCACAAGCGCCAGACGGCAGGCCTCGGCAGGTGAGGCCAGCATGAGAGTTGCAAGAAACGCGGCCCTTACCAATGACCGGTGTTTTCCATGCTGGCCCAGGGTTCTTGTGGCGGCAGGTCGTCTCCGGCTTGCAGAAGCTCGATCGAGATATTGTCGGGCGACCGCACAAAGGCCATGTGCCCGTCGCGCGGCGGCCGGTTGATTGTCACGCCATTGTCCATCAGGTGCTGGCAGACCTCGTAGATATTG
>CAZOMZ010000243.1:0-3356 GCA_964581065.1 uncultured Loktanella sp.
CCAGGCCCGTCAGTACACGGTGGACCGCAAGCAGTTTGGCCGCCCGCTGGCGCAAACACAGCTTTTTCAGAAGAAACTCGCGGACATGCAGACCGAAATTACACTGGGCACCCATGCCGCCCTGCAACTTGGCCGCCTGATGGAAGCAGGTCGTGCGGCACCTGAAATGATCAGCCTGATGAAGCGCAATAACTGTGGCAAGGCGCTTGATATCGCCAGGGTTGCACGCGACATGCACGGCGGAAATGGAATCAGTGAGGATTTCCAGGTGATGCGCCACATGGTAAACCTTGAAACCGTAAACACTTATGAAGGCACCCATGATGTGCACGCATTGATCTTGGGACGCGCACAAACCGGGCTCCAAGCCTTCTTTTAGAAATGATTTGAAGACAATATTGTTGGCAGGGCCCGTAGTTCTGCCTCAATAAGATGTTAATTAACCTCTATCAGCCATGCGGTTTCGTGGCTGCGGAGTATTGTTTTGTGAGTATTGAAGATCGCCAATTAGATATCGAAACCAATCTGAGAGATCTGGGTCCTGAAAGCTGGCTGGAGCAAATCCGCCAGATCAGCATGACAAACGGATTCTTCGAGGAATTGGGGCGCGATCACTACGCCGGCTTTCTGGAAGCCGGCAACAATCTTCTTGTGACATTTGAGAATGCCCAGCGCGTGCGGGAATCCGCCTATGACGCGGAACCGCGCGGCTATGCCTATGCCCGACATGATGGCTGGTCGCATCTGGCCCTCTTTTCCAAAGGGGTGAGCTGGTTTCGCGACGCGGCAATCTATGCGTTCTTCGACCGCTTGATGGATGACGGGTTTTTCGACGATTTCGACCACGTTCTGTTTTATGGCGGTGACGGCGGCGAAGCTTATGCGGCTGCGGCCTATTCGGTCGTCTCGCCCGGGGCGACGGTGATCGCATTGCGGCCACAGGCCACGCTGGACGCCGAGATGACGCGCTGGGATCCGCGTTTTTACAAAGAGCGCAAGATGGATTTCAATTCGCGATACGGCTATGCGCCCGAAATGCTGGAGGCGGCGGGGCGGGCCTTTGTGGCCTATGATCCCTATGAACGCTTTGATGCGGCCCATGCGGCCCTGTTCCGGCGGGACAATGTGACCCTGCTGCCCTGCGCCCTTTTTGGCCGGGAGATCGACAGAGCTTTTGACCGGATGGGCATCCATGACCTGATGATCAAACTGGCAATGGACAAAGCTTTGGTTCGCAAGCGGTTTTTCCAGCTGTTGCGTGCCCGGCGCTATGACCCGACCTATACCCGTGATCTTGTCGGCCACCTGCTGGACCGCGATCATGTCTGGCTGGCCCAGGTCCTGTGCAACTACATGATCAAGCGTGACAAGACCGGCTTTTTTCAGGAAAAGCTGGATGATCTTGCCGAAGAAGGCATGGCAGACGCCGGCGAATAGAGATCATTCAGCGTCGTTGCGCGCTTCGATGATGTTCTTCAACAGCGTGTAGATCCGCACCCCGAAATAGCCCAAAACCGCTCCGAAGATCACGCCAAAGGTTGTGCCGCTGTCCAGCAAAGCTGCCAGAATTGCCGCTGCCAGCAAGGCGATCATGAAGCTGATGGCGCGTTTTTCGCCGGCTTCGATCTTGATGTATCCTTCAAGAAACTTGACGACAGGTGCCGTCACAGGCCCCTCGAGATGTGGCACGAGGAGTCCGGCAATGGCGGCGACGAGAAATCCGAGCATGGGCTGTCTCCTGTTGTTCGGCTGTGTGAACAGGACTATCCCGAATGCCAGTTGCATCCGCAAGACCAATCGCTAAGCAGTATGGTGCTGCGCAAACGAAAGGTGTAATCCAGCCTCATGCCTGACCGAGATTTGACCCGCCTGACGATCCGCCGCCCTGACGATTGGCATTTGCACCTGCGCGACGGTGCGATGCTGCAGGCGGTTCTGCCCGAAACGACCCGCCATTTCGCCCGCGCGATCATCATGCCGAACCTCGTGCCGCCTGTTGTGACGGCAGAGCAGGCCGCAGCCTACCGCGACCGTATCCGTGCTGCGATCCCGGAAGGTGCGGATTTCACGCCGCTGATGACACTTTATCTGACCGAAGACACCGATCCTGAGGATGTGCGCAAAGCCCATCAAAGCGGGATTGCGACGGCGGTGAAGCTTTACCCTGCGGGGGCCACAACAAACTCTGCCTCGGGCGTGCGTGATTTCGAAAAGGTGCGCCCTGTTCTTGAGGTCATGGCCGAGATCGGCATGCCGCTTTGCGTCCATGGCGAAGTCACCGACCACGAGATCGACATTTTCGACCGCGAGGCGACCTTTATCGATCGCGTCCTCAAACCAATCCGCAAGAAGGTGCCCGACCTGAAAGTGGTCATGGAACATGTGACCACACAGGATGCCGTCGACTATGTCCGCGACAGCTCCAAGAACCTTGCCGCGACCATCACGACCCATCACCTGATCATCAACCGCAACCACATTCTTGCGGGCGGGATCAAGCCGCATTTCTACTGCCTGCCCGTCGCCAAACGCGAGGCGCATCGCGTCGCTCTGGTGCAGGCGGCTGTCTCGGGCGACAAACGCTTCTTTCTTGGCACCGACAGCGCCCCGCATACAGATGCCGCCAAGCTGCAATCCTGCGGCTGTGCCGGCATTTTTACCGCGCCCAATACGATGTCCTGTCTGGCCGAGGTCTTTGAGGCGGCGGGCAAGCTGAAAAAGCTTGAGGATTTTGCCTCGCTCAATGGCCCCGCCTATTACGGGCTGCCACCCAATGAAGAGACGATCACCCTTGTGAAAGGTGATCCTGTCTCCTATCCGGCATTTATCGAAACCGGTGACGGGCCGGTGACGGTTTTTGACCCCGGTTTCGATCTGCACTGGCGTGTCGAAAGCTGAAATACTGGATGCCTCCGGCGGGAGTTTCGCGGGAGAAAGAAGAAAAGGTCTGCATCATGATCCCCACATCATTCCCCGCAAAAGAAGAAATCGCACGTCTGTCGGCGGGAATGCTGCTTGAGATCGGGGCGGTCAATTTCAACGCCAAGGAACCCTTTACGCTGGCGTCGGGCAAGCAGGCGCCGACTTATGTGGACTGCCGCAAGATCATCTCTTTCCCGCGCGTGCGGGCGACGTTGATGGACTTTCTTTCGGTCACGATCATGCGTGAGGCGGGGTTTGAAGCGTTTGACAATATCGCGGGCGGAGAGACGGCTGGCATCCCCTTCAGCGCAATGGTCGCCGAACGTCTGGCCCTGCCGATGACCTATGTGCGCAAGAAGCCCAAGGGTTACGGCCGCAACGCGCGCATCGAAGGTGTGATGACCGAGGGCCAACGCGTGCTGCTGGTCGAGGAT
>CAZOMZ010000244.1:0-3320 GCA_964581065.1 uncultured Loktanella sp.
GCCGTGTTAAAGTTGGATTCATCTTCAGGAGAATCCCATGATCCGTCAGATTGCAATTGCCCTTCCATTGGTCACCACCGTCGCCGCATGCGACAGCGCATCAACGGTTCAGGCGACCCAGGACGATACCGCTGTCATCCAGAGCTTTCGGGGGCCGCAGGTCAGGATCACCTACAATCCCGATACGGATATCTATCTGGTTTATTCGACGGTTGACGAACCGCAGCGGTTTGTCGGCAATCCCAACTTTGACGCGCGCGGCTTTGATTCCGCCAGTGGTATGGCCTATCGCGCATTGGGCGAGGCAGAAGTTGCGCTGCTCTTGTTCGGCGGATCAGGCCCGGATGATGGCATGGTGCACATGCAGCGGGGCAGTGACACCACCATTCCCGACAGCGGCGCGGCCACCTATGCCGGAGACTATTACGGCTACCTGTTCTTCGATGATTTCTTCGAGGGTGAGGTCACGGGTGATGTCAGCATTGATGTCGCATTCGGCGCCGGCGGCACAGTGTCGGGCACGATCTCGAACCGCCAGATTTTCTTTAACGCCGATCCTGACACCGGCGAAGATGTCTCATCCAATCTGACGCTGGTTGCGGTGGGGTTGACGGCAGACGGACTGGTGGCACTGGACGGCATCGACAGACCAAGGGTCACGTCATCCGATTTCACGATCGGTGACACCGAGTTCTTTTCGCAAGGGGGGCGGTATGCGGGCATGCTGGCCGGACCGGACGGCGCGCATTTCATTGGCGGTGTCTATGTCGAATATGTGACAAACACGACGGGGTCCGGATTGGGAACAGCCGAGGAAATCGGCGCAATCGCTGCGACACGGTCTCCCTAGCCCCCAACATCACCGCCGTGGTCGCGCGCCATTGACGTGATCCGTTCAAGGTCGACGTCGCGATGGTCAGATTATTCCGTCGGCGTCTTCAGATCGCGCAGCGCAGGATCACGGCGAAACGGATCCTCTGAAGACATATCGCTGACCTTGTGACCTGCGCCACCATTGCCGCAGGCCGCACCCGTTGCAAAGGCGCCAGCGCCAAAGGCCCGGCGGCCCCGTCTTTCGGGGCGGCCCGGTGCTGCTGTGTTCACCTGTCTGATAGATCAAGAGGGGGCGGGCCCGCCGCAAACGGTCTCATCCCGACGGGGTGTCAGACCCGCCGTTGCAATCGCGATAGACCCTTATGGGGTCAGATGCGAAACCTGATCTTGTCGGGGCGTGTATGCACCCCTGGCTTTGGATATCCGGTATCCAAGATGCATCGCGAGTGGTTTGCATCCAGTGAAGCGAGCGCACGGTGGGTCCTGTCGTCCCGCACGACCTTGACCCTAGTGATCAGGGGTCATGTTGGCCAGTTGGGCCACGCTTTTGTTGTTGAGATCTTCGGCGCTGGTGCTGATGCCAAGACCTACCACCAGACCTAATGTACAGATCGAAGCCGTCAGAACCACAAAATCAACAGAGATCGCGCCATCTTCGTCCGCGCAAAACCTTTGCAATAGTTTCATTTCAAATTCTCCTTACTCGTCCAAGAATCACCGCTCACGCAAATTAGGAAGTTGGCAAATGTAGATTAATAATGGGTTTAAGTTAGCGGGATTCCGCCGATGAGTCACGGTTATTCATTTTGTTGTGGTGGAATCAGGGAAAATGTAGAGGTCACAACTTTACAGTTGCGAAAAAAGAAACCGCGCGGTTCCCCGCGCGGTTTTTTTCGTTCCGAAGTCGCAGCTGGCCCTTATGCAGGCAGTGCTTCTTTCGCTTTGCCAACGATTGTGGCGAATGCCTCTGGCTCGTTCACGGCGAGATCGGCGAGGACCTTACGGTCAACTTCGATGCCAGCCAGTGTCAGGCCGTTGATGAACTTGGAGTAGTTCAGGCTTTCATCCACCGCACGCACACCGGCGTTGATCCGCTGGATCCACAGAGCGCGGAAGTTGCGCTTGCGGTTGTGACGGTCGCGGGTTGCATACTGGTTGGCTTTGTCGACGGCCTGCTTGGCGACCTTGAAGGTCTTGGAGCGGCGATCGTAATAACCTTTGGCGGCGTCCAAGACTTTCTTGTGACGACGGTGTGTGACGGTTCCACCTTTAACGCGCATGTCTCAAATCCTTCCGTATCAGCGTGCGTATGGCATCATTGGCTTGATGATACCTTCATCAGCCTTTGCCAGCGTTGTCGTACCGCGTGCGTTACGAATGAATTTCTTGGTGCGCTTGATCATGCCGTGGCGCTTGCCCGCCTGGGCCGCCACAACACGACCGGAGGCCGTGGTTTTGAACCGCTTTTTGCAGCTCGACTTGGTCTTCATCTTCGGCATTTCCGTCTCCTCTTCAGGTCGGTCGTAACGCGCGACTCGGCATGCCATATCGGCCGGACGCGCGGGTGAAGGCTGCGCTATAAGGCGCATCCGGATTTTCTGCAAGGGGGTTAGTTCAGATAACGGCCCAGAACCTCGACCACCACATCGTCGGTATTGGCGAATGTATAACGCTCGCTGTCTTCCTGAATGGTATAGGCGATCACGACGCCCGCCACGATGAGCATCATCACGCCCTGCACCGGCAAGCGCCGGTCTGCAAAAGCCGCCACCAGCGACGGGATTGCGAATGCCCCGATCAAAAGGCCCGCCACGAAAATCAGATCAAGGTCCATTTGTTCTGCCTGTCATGTATCGCCCCCGCGGGGACACTACTCCGAAGCAGCCGCGTAGATCAAACGTTCAGAGCAGGGTGCCACGCGCAGAATGTTGGTCGATCCCGGTGTGTTGAAAGGCACACCCGCGGTGACGACGATCAGATCATCCTCTCCGGCCAGATTCTGCGCCTTGGCCGCCCGCACCGCCGCGATCACGGCATCCTTGAAGCGGTCCACCTGACCCGAAAGCACGCAGTTGGTGCCCCACGACAGGCACAGGCGGCGCGCCGTCTCGATATGGTTGGTCAGCGCGATGATCGGCACGCGGGGCCGTTCGCGCGAGACCAGAAGCGCGGTTGTGCCTGATTGCGAGAAACAGCAGATCGCGTTCACGTTGGTTTTCTCGGCAATCTCACGCGCCGCCGAAACGATGCCGTCCGCAACAGTCACGCCTGAGGTCCGGCGCGAGGCTTCGATGATCTCGGTATAGGTCGGATCCGCTTCGACCTCGGATGCCACGTTGTTCATCGTCGTGACGGCTTCGATCGGATAAGAGCCGGCGGCCGATTCCGCAGACAGCATGATCGCATCGGCGCCTTCGTAAATCGCGGTCGCGACATCCGAGACTTCGGCCCGTGTTGGCATCGGCGATTCGATCATCGATTCCAGC
>CAZOMZ010000245.1:0-3270 GCA_964581065.1 uncultured Loktanella sp.
GTTCCTCGCTCAGAAAGGCGTCCAGAATAGCGTCAGAAATGCGGTCACAGACCTTGTCGGGATGTCCTTCGGAAACGGATTCCGAAGTGAAAATGTAGTCTTGCCGTGCCATGTGGGTGATGTGCTCCGATAGATGTTCTCTGTCACGTCAGGAAGCCGTTGTGACAGCGCTGCCCCTCGCAATATGGGGCGCAGGATAGAACGTCAATTGCTAAGGGGGCGTTGACGGCGAAAACCCAAGATGAGCAGCAGCAAAAGCACGATGATCGCCGGCCAGTCCCCGTATCTGCTGTAGACCGTGGGCGGTAATGCCGCAGGCAGCGGCGCGTCCAGCGCCCCGTCAACACCAAGTGGCAGGCTTGCGGTAATGCGCCCGTAAGGATCAATCATCGCACTGACACCGGTATTGGCGGCACGGACCATCGGCAGCCCCTGTTCGATCGCGCGCAGACGCGCCTGTGCAAGATGCTGAAGCGGCCCTGCCGACTGTCCGAACCATGCATCGTTCGTGATCAGCAAGAGAAGGCGTGGACGGGTGTCACCCCACACAATCTCTTCGGCAAAGATGCCCTCGTAGCAAATCAACGGAACCGCGGCACCGATCCCCGCAATCTCGACAGGGCCCGGTTCCGCACCGGGGGTGAAGCCGCGCCCCAGATTGTCCGCCAGACCCGACATTCCGATCTGACCCAAAAGGCGGGCGCCGGGCATGTATTCGCCAAAGGGCACCAGATGCTGCTTGTCATAGATAGCCGTAATCTCCGCCCCCTGCTCCATCACCACAAGGCTGTTGAAGGCGTTGCCACGATCGTCCCGCCGCTGGATGCCAAAGACCAGCGGCGCCCCGCGAGCCGCATCGGCCAGCAACATCAGATCGTCTTCGATAAAGTTCAGAAGATAGGGCACAGACGTTTCGGGCCAGACCACCAGATCGGGGACGGCTCCGTCAGCCGTCAGCCGCAGCGCGCGGTTGAGAAAGAGATCCCGATAGGCAGGATCCCATTTCTGCGACTGCGGAGCGTTGGGCTGCACAAGCCTCACCAGCGGGCCATCGGCAGGCTCTTGCGGCGGGGGCTGAATGAAATACCCGAGGATCACCGCCAGATTGATCCCGACCAGCGCGGCAATCCGCCCGCCACCGGTCAACAATGCAGCAATCGCCAGAGCGGCACCTACGGTAAGAAGGGTCAGAAGATGAGGGCCACCAACGGCGGAAAGCTGTGCAAGCGGTGTCTCGACCCAGACATGGCCCAGAAGCGCCCATGGAAATCCGGTGAAGATCAGCGACCGCAAAACCTCAGCACCTGCGAGGGTCAGTGCCAACCCCCAGCGCCCCAGACGCAGCCTTGCCGACAGCCAACCGGATGCGGCCCAGAACAACCCTGCGCCAGCCGCCATCAGGAACATCGCAAAGGGCGCCATCCAGCCGTGGCGGCCGATGTCGACCAGAAAGGGTTCGACAATCCAGCGCAGGGCAAGCGCGAAGTAGCCAAAGCCGAACGACCAGAGCAGAAAGCCCGCGGCGCGCGGCGACCGCGATCCGTCTGAGATCACCAGCGCCGCCGCCAGCGCCAACAGCGTCAGCAGCCAAAGGTCAAACGGGGCCTGCCCCAGTCCGGCCATGGCCCCCAATGCCGCCAAAAGCACAAAGCGCATCAGCCTGCGCTGATCCGCGACCCATCCGGCGATGTCAGGCATTCTTCTTGGCGGCAATCCGCACCCGCAGGCGCTTGATCCGGCGAGGATCGGCATCGACAACCTCGAACTCGGGCCCGTCAGGGTGCACAATCACCTCGCCCCGCGCGGGCAAATGCCCGGCAAGCATGGTGACCAGACCGCCCAAGGTATCGATCTCTTCCTCGTCGATTTCGTCGTGGTCGGTCAGCTTGATACCGATCTCTGCCTCGAAGTCCTCAAGATCGGTGCGGGCCTGTGCCAGATAGCAACCGGGCTTTTCCATGACCCAGCTTTTCGCCTCTTCGATGTCGTGTTCATCCTCGATCTCGCCCACGACCTGTTCGATCACGTCCTCGATGGTGACCAGTCCGTCCGTGCCACCGTATTCGTCGATGACGAGGGCCATATGGATGCGTTCGGCCTGCATCTTCTGCAGCAACACACCCAGCGGCATCGAAGGCGGGACATAGATCAGGGGGCGGACCATCTCGCGCAGATCAAGCGGCGTATCGCCGTTGAAACCATGCCTGAGGGCAAAATCCTTGAGGTTGGCCACACCGATCGGCGTATCCAACGTGCCGTCATAAACCGGCACGCGGGTCAGACCGCTTGTCCGGAAGACCTCGACCAGTTCCTCTTTGCTGATGGTCACGGGAACAGCCACAATATCGGGCTTAGGGATCGACACGTCCTCGACCCGCATCCGCCGCAGGTTGAGCATGCCAAGAACCGAGCCAGCGGCCCGCTGCACGTCATTTGCTGTCTGGGGGTGTGTCTCGTCACTGGGTGCGGCGATAAAAACCTGCCGCAATCGGGACAAAAGTCCCGGTGAACCCTCTATCTGATCCTCTTGCGCGCGCTGCGCTGCGCTAGATGGACCCTCGCCAGTGTCGCCCATTTGTGTCCTTGTGAATGAAGGCCAGCGGCCCGATTACTCCTTATATGGGTCAGGGATGCCCAGTTTGCCAAGGATTTCTGTCTCTAACCCTTCCATGAGTGCGGCATCGCCGTCACGTTCATGGTCGAAACCCAACAGATGCAGGGTGCCATGCACCAGCAAATGAATGGTATGGTCGCGCATCGGCTTGCCCGCTTCGGCGGCCTCGCGGGCGCAAGTGTCAAAGGCGATGGCGATATCACCCAGTTCGTTGTCAGGGCCGATCTGTGGCGGCACAGGCATTTCGCCATCCACCACGGCACCCCTTTCATCGGACGGCCAGCTTAGCACATTGGTCGGCGCAGGCTTGTCGCGGAAATCGGCATTCAGCACGGCAATCCGCGCATCATCACAGGCAAGCAGGCTGATCTCGAACACCGAAGGTTCCAGCCCCAGACGGTCCAGCGCGGCATTGGTCGCGATCTCGGCCAGTGCAGCGATGTCGGCCCAGCGGTCGTCTTCGATGATGCAATCAACGGTCATGGTGCGGGTTCAGGAGGTTTCCTGATCCTTTTCATAGGCTTCGATGATTGCCGCCACCAACGGATGGCGCACCACGTCTTTCGAGGTGAAGTAGTTGAAGCTGATCTTGGAGATGCCTTTGAGCAAGCGTTCTGCATCCCAAAGGCCGGAATTCACGCCACGCGGCAGGTCGA
>CAZOMZ010000246.1:0-3262 GCA_964581065.1 uncultured Loktanella sp.
CTCGGCATGGTAGAGCGGGCTGGGGCGGCCAACATAATGAGTCCAGAGATCGTGCATCTCTGCCCAGAAGGTCGGGTCGGTCTTGGCATGTTCGTATTGCTCTTCCAGTTCAAGGATCAGCGGCATCAGGGTTTCGGACACAAAGCGCCCGCCGAATTTGCCAAAACGACCCTTTTCATCCGGGCCGGTCATGAAGCTGTTGAAGAGATCGTTTGCCATGAGACACCTACCAATTTCGCACCGGTGAGGAGTAGCGTTTCAAACAGCCAAGGTAAAGCACCCAAGGCCTTTCGAAAGGCCCTGGCAAATCCCTTCGAAGGGATTTGCTTACCGGACTAGTCGCAAACCTTCGTGATTGCAGAAAATCACGTACTGGCCGGCGTTCTCAATCGCCGAATAGCCGCGACGTTTCACCTCACGTTCGAATGCGTCACGGCCAACCAACCGCTCAACGTCGCGGACTTGCCGCCTGACCACGCTGCAATCGCGGGCGGCCTGCGCCGAGAAGATCTGGCGCAACCAGATTTCTGCAGAAAGGTGTGCCGGTAGCATGGACATACCTTTTCATCGCATGAACTTGGTTAAGACCGGCTTAGCCGCCCTGTGCCGCGGTCACGAAGGCGGCAATTTTTGCTGCGTCCTTAGTCCCCGGAGCGCTTTCGACACCTGAGGACACATCCACCTGTCTTGCACCGGTCAGGGCAATCGCCTCGGCCACATTGTCTGCAACCAACCCACCGGCCAACATCCAGGGCACGGGCCAGCGGCGGCCCGCAATCAGGCGCCAGTCAAATGACAACCCGTTCCCGCCGGGAAGGTCTGCGTGTTTGGGCGGTTTGGCGTCAACAAGGATCTGGTCAGCAACCTTGGCATAGGCATCCAATGCATCCAGATCACTTGCATCCGCGACACCAACCGCCTTCATCACTGGCAGTCCATAGCGTGCGCGCACTTCGGCGACGCGCTGAGGGGTTTCGGCCCCGTGCAACTGGATCATATCAATTGCGACCTCGGCCGTGATTGCGTCAAGCAGCGCGTCATCGGGGTTCACGACAAGTGCGACCTTGGCGATGCCCACAGGCACTTCGGCGGCCAACAGCTTTGCCTCCGGGATCGTCACATTGCGCGGAGATTTCGGAAAAAACACAAATCCGACATAGCCCGCGCCCGCTGTCGCAGCCGCAGCCACATCATCCGCCGTCCGCAGACCGCAGATTTTTACGCGGACATCGGAATGGTTCATTTTGACTGTTCAAGCAGCGCCAGCACGTCGTCGCCATCCTTGCTGCTGCCTGTCGCACCACGCAGCTGCGCCAGTTCCCGGCGAAGGCTTTCGACCTCGCGCGCCTTGCCGCGGGCGTCGGCGCGGATGCGATACTCGCGCACCCATTCCCAGAGAAAACCGATCATCAGTCCCGCACCAACCCCCAGAAAGATCACCACAAACATCGGCAACTGGATGTCGGGCGAAAGCCCCAAGAGATCGCCCAGCGCCTCTGGCATGGCGCGCACTGTCACGATCTCGCGGTTGGCGAGGCCGATCAGGATCAGGCAGAGACCAACAACGGCCCAGAACGTATAGCGGATGGTTTTCATGGCGGCCTCTTTGCAGACGGGGCCGGTCGACCCGAGTCACCGGCATATCCCTATGAGATAGGCGAACCGGACCGGAGCGCAACCGCTCTTTGGGTCAATTCCCGTTCAGGCGGTCCCGAAGCAGCTTTCCGGTTTTGAAGAAGGGCACATGCTTTTCCTCGACTTCAACCGCCTCGCCGGTGCGCGGGTTGCGTCCGACGCGGCTATCGCGCTTCTTGACGGAAAACGCACCAAAGCCGCGCAACTCGACACGGTCACCGCGCGCCATCGCCTCGATGATTTCCTCAAAGATCGTGTTCACAATCTTTTCGACGTCACGTTGATAAAGATGCGGGTTTTCGTCGGCGAGCTTCTGGATCAGTTCCGAACGGATCATCTTTAGGCCTCCCAGCACCTAGTCGATTTCACACAGGTTTGTCCCGCTTTTCAAACGACTATAGGCATTTTGCGGTCACGGTGAAATAGCCGCAAGCCGCCGATTGCGTCAAAAACGACCACTTGGCGGGGCCAAATCTGCCCGCTAGGGGGCCAAACTGCGGTTTCGCGACCGCTCGGGCCACTCTGCATTTCACGACTGCGCGACCGATTCGCAGCTCCCGAAATGCCTGCCGGACCTATTGGGAGTGACGTATGAAATGGCTCAGCGATGGGCGATCCGGGCGGAGCTGCCCGTTGTCATCAAAGTCGGTATCGGCGTGAAAGGCGATCTGCGGCAAAGCATCAAATCGGGACATAACTTCACGCTGTGCCGTCAGCACGGCTTGCAATCGGTCTTCCAACTCACGCCGTTCGTCGCCTTCGAAATAGCCATGCACACCATGCACGACCAGCGGGCGCAGAACGGTGAAACCCAGATACCGCAGCGTATAGGCCGCCGGCCACAACAGCATCTGGACGTCGCCCTCCTTGCCGTTATGCGCGCTTTCAGACGCATTGGCGCCTGTCGTGACACAGAAAAGCGCCGTCTTGCCACGGCAGAGGCCTTTGTCAAAGCGCTGGTCAACATTGTGCAAAGCGCCATGCACCAAAACGCGGTCGAACCACCCTTTCAGCACCGCAGGCGGGGCAAACCACCACAGGGGAAAGTGAAAGACAATCCGGTCGGCTTGCCGGATCTTTGCGACTTCTTCGGCGACATCCGCCGGCAGCCTGTCCTGCGCGGCTGCTGTTTCTTGGGCCTTCAATGGATCAAAGGGGCTGCCAGAGCCACCTTCGTAATGTGCCGCCGCCTCTGCGGGATGAAAATTCATGGAGGTCAGATCTGACCACAGGACCCTGTCCCCCAAGTCGGCCGCCGCCTGCGCTGTCGCATCGGCCCAAGCCCCCGTGAAGGAACGCCGTTCGGGGTGTGCAAGAACAATCAGAGTCGTGGTCATGGAGCGAGGGCCTGCCATTGAATGGATCACTTCAAACTTTCAAAGCAGGAACGGAAAGTCGAGATCGGCAGGCAAAAGAAAACCCCCGCCGCAGGTCACCGCGGCGGGGGTCAATTTCAAACCGTCAGGTCAGACTTATTCGTCACCCTTCAGAGCGGCGCCAAGAATATCGCCCAGCGATGCACCGGAGTCAGACGAACCATACTGCTCGACTGCTTCTTTCTCTTCAGCGATTTCGCGTGCCTTGATCGACAGACCCAGCTTGCGGGTCTTGCTGTCGATGTTGGTCA
>CAZOMZ010000247.1:0-3252 GCA_964581065.1 uncultured Loktanella sp.
GCTTCAAGGACGAAGTGGCCGAGGTTCAGTCGGGTCAGGAATGCGGTATGGCGTTCGAGAACTACGACGATATTCGTCCTGACGACGTGATCGAAATCTTCGAGCGTGAAGAGGTCGAGCGCCAGCTCTGATCCTCACAGACAGGTAATCCAAAAAGAGCGGCCACTGGGGCCGCTCTTTTCATTTGCGCCGGTGGTTGACCGACATCAAGGTGTGATCCCTGCCCTTGTGCCATGCTTTCATCATGCAAAGGAGGAAGTCTCATGCTCAAGATCACCAAGAAGTCCGAGAACCGCGTTGATATCGACCTCAAAGGCCAACTGGATTCCGACGAGATGGCACGCGGCCTTGATGATTTGATTGCCCAATCCGAAGGTGTTGAGGACGGCAAGATGCTTTACCGGATTACGAGTTTTGCGATGCCAAGCATCGGCGCTTTTGGCGTCGAATTGGCCCGTTTGCCGAAGCTGTTCGGATTGCTTGGCAAATACGACCGCTGTGCTGTGGTGACAGATGCCAACTGGATCCGGACGGCAGCCGAGGTCGAAGGCGCGCTGATCCCCGGCCTTGCAATCAAGGCATTTCCGCTGGACGAGGTCGATGCGGCAGAGGCATGGCTTGCTGGCTGACAGCCGCTAAAGCCAGTCGCGCAGGATCGGGATCAGTGGAATATCGGCAGGCGGCATCGGATAGTTGCGCAATTCGTTGGCGCGCACCCATTTGAGCGCCTGCCCTTCGCGCGATTGCGGGGTGCCGTTCCAGCGTCGGCAGGCAAAGAGCGGCATCAGAAGGTGGAAGGTTTCGTAGCTGTGGCTGGCAAAGGTCAATGGCGCGAGGCAGGATGCCCATGTGTCGATCCCGAGCTCTTCTTGCAGTTCGCGGATCAAGGCGACCTCGGGGGTTTCACCGGCCTCGACCTTGCCGCCCGGAAACTCCCAGAGGCCTGCCATTGACTTGCCTTCGGGGCGCTGCGCCAGCAGCACCCGCCCGTCCGCATCAATCAGCGCGACCGCAGAAACCAGGACTGTTTTCACGACCGATAGTCCGCATTGATGCTGATATAGCCGTGGGTCAGATCGCAAGTCCACACAGTGCTGGTGCCCGAGCCGATGCCCAGATCGACGCCGATCTCGAGCTCCTGATTTTTCATGTAGGCGCTCGCCGCTTCTTCCGAATAGCTGGGCGCGCGCCAGCCGTTTTCGGCCACGGTAATATCGCCAAAGCGAATGCTGAGACGGTCGCGGTCTGCGGTTGCACCGGATTTACCAACCGCCATGACAACGCGGCCCCAGTTGGCGTCTTCACCGGCAATCGCTGTCTTGACCAGTGGCGAATTAGCGATGGAAAGGGCCACCTTGTTGGCGTCTGCATCGTCTTTGGCACCTGTGACCATGATCGTTACAAATTTGGTCGCACCCTCACCGTCACGCACGACCTGATGCGCAAGATCCAGCATGACGCTGTGCACGGCCTCGGCAAAATCGGCATTGCCGGTGACGTCAACGCCGGACGCGCCTGTCGCGGCCATGATCAGGCTGTCGGATGTCGATGTGTCACTATCCACCGTGATGCAGTTAAAGGTCTTGGCGTTATTCGCCGACACGATGGACTGTAGCTCTGACTGACCAATCAGAGCGTCGGTGAAGATGTAGACCAGCATTGTCGCCATATCCGGCGCGATCATGCCCGAGCCTTTGGCAATGCCAGCGATCCTGACAGTCTTGTCGCCGATGATGACTTCGGCTTTGGCCCCTTTCGGGAACGTATCCGTTGTCATGATGGCGCGGGCCGCGTCCGCGATACCGCCCGCGGACTGGTTTGCATTGAGCTCACCGATCTTCGCCACAATCCGGTCGTGTGGCAGCGGCTCGCCGATCACGCCGGTCGAGGCGGTAAAGACACGCGCCTCTGGTACGCCGGTTTCATCTGCAACGGCCTGTGTGACTGCTTTGACCGATTCAACGCCGCGCCCGCCCGTAAAGGCGTTCGAGTTCCCCGAATTGACCAAGATCGCCGCTGGTCCGCTTGCGTCACCGCCCAGCTTTGCCTGACAGTCCAGCACAGGTGCCGAACGTGTGGAGGAGCGGGTGAACACACCAGCGACGGCAGACCCCGGCGCGAGAAGCGCCAGCATGACGTCGACGCGGTTCTTGTATTTCACCCCAGCGGCGGCTGCCGCAAAGGTGACACCTTCAATCGAAGGCAGGTCTGGGAAGGCGGCAGGCGCCAGTGGCGAGAGGGTCATGTTTATTGATCCAAGAGGTCCAGATTATCCAGCAGATTGGGGTCGAATGCCCCTTCTTCAGGAAGCACGACATCTGTTTGTGCTGCAAGCTCTTCGAGGCGCGCAGTAATTGCTGCTTCTTGCAGTTCGGACGTCAACTGACGGCGCAGGTCGTCGAGTGTCGGACGCGGCTGCACGCGGGTTTCGTTCAGCTTGGCGATATGCCAGCCAAACTGGGTCTGGAAAGGATCTGTCACCTGACCGATTTCCAACGCGACGATCTGGCTTTCGAAATCAGGCACCATTGCGCCAAGACCGAACCAGCCGAGGTTGCCACCGTTCGGGCCGGTCGGACCGGTCGACATTTCCTGTGCGACGGCCGAGAACTCTTCACCTGCATCAACGCGAGCCTTGGCGGCTGCGGCGTCTTCCTCGGTTTCCAGAAGGATATGTGAGGCGTTGAACTCGGGGATGTCTTCGGCCTCGGCAAAGCGGGCCTCGTAGGCGGCTTGGATGTCGGCTTCGGTAATCGCGGTTTCGGCGATCCGGGTGATCACGTCAGCGGCCATCAGCGCGCGCCGCTCGTTGGTCAGGGTGTATTCGATGCGGGCACTTGCTGTGCCCATCTCGTCTGCCAGCAGTTGCTGCTGGACCAGTTGGTCGATCAGACCGTTGAACAGGACTTCGTTCGGAAACTGCGCGTATTGGGGTGGCAACGCTGTGCGCGCGATGATCACTTCACCAAGCGTGATTTCTGTCTCTCCGACGGTGGCGACGACAGTATCTGCCGTGACATCCTGCGCCACAGAGGCAGTCGAGATCATCGTCGTCAGTGCAGCCGCACCCAAATAAGTCACATGTTTCAGCATTAAACGTTCCCTTGATTGGCCGCGCTGGCGCACGGCGTTGACACTACTAATGCGGCCCCTTACATCCCTTGAATGCCCCGAGGGGGCGCCATGCATCAGCAGCTTTTGGCCCTTTCTAAGTGGCCCGCGACTGGCCTACAAGCGACCTCCTCTCAAATA
>CAZOMZ010000248.1:0-3233 GCA_964581065.1 uncultured Loktanella sp.
GTCCGCCAGCTTGACCGGATCGCCATGACGCAGATTGATCTCGAGCTGGCCAGCACCGCCTTCCTGCGCGATGCCGTCGATTTCAAAGCCCTGGACTTCGGCGAATTCATAAATGTCGTCGATGACGGGACCATAATCGTCCACCGCCGTCATCGAATAGGCCTGCCGGCCCGCCGCAGGGCGCCCCGTGCGTCCCATCATCGGCGCAATCGGCTTGGCAGGATCAATGTTGCGGCCCACCAGATAGAACTCCATCTCGGGGGCTACAATCGGGGTCCATCCTTCCTTTCGGTAAAGCTCCATCACCCGCTTGAGCACATTGCGCGGCGAAAACGGAACAGGGCGTCCTTTCAGGTCATAGGCGTCATGGATGACCTGCAGCGTGCCGTCATGCGCCCAAGGTGCTGCCGTGGCAGTCGACAGATCAGGTTTAAGGATCATGTCCGGTTCCAGAAAACCCTCTGGTCCGGCGGCTTCGCCCCAGTCGCCGGTGATGGTCTGGAAGAAGATCGAATTGGGCAGATGGAAGTGCTTCTGCCGTTCCCATTTGGCCGCAGGAACAGCTTTGCCGCGCGCAATGCCCGGCAGGTCAGCGATGACACATTCCACCTCATCAAGGCGGTTCTGTTCCAGATAGGCGCGGGCCGCCTCGGGGATTTCATCCATCCAGCTCATGCGACATTCCTTTCCTTGAAGAACTGCGCGATCTTTGCCGCCAGCAGGTTGTTGTCGACCGGCTTGTCGAGGTTCGCGTTGGCCTCGTGCAATTCGGCATCAGGCACGACGCCGGGGCCACGATAAGTGGCAAGACCTTCAATAAATGCCGTGTCGAACTCGGGGTGGGCCTGAACGGTAAAAGCGCGGTTGTCGTAGACAAGTGCCGCATTCTCGCAAAAGGCGTTCTTGGCGACAACTCTTGCACCTTCGGGGGGCGCGATGACCTGATCCTGATGCCAGGCGTTCAGGGCGACTTTTTCGCCGTTCCAGTCATACTCTTTGCGGCCGACGGCCCAGCCGCCTTTGAATTTCTCGACATGGCCGCCAAGCGCCTGCGCGATGATCTGATGGCCAAAGCACACGCCGACCAATGGGATGCCCGCCGCATAGATATCGCGGATCAACTGTTCCAATGGCGGAATAAACGCATGGTCTTCATAGACCCCGTGCCGAGAGCCGGTGATCAGCCAGCCGTCACAGGCGTTGATGCTGTCGGGAAATTCCATGTCCACGACGTTGTAGGTTTGAAAGTCAAAACCCTGACCGGCCAGAAGTCTTGCAAAATGGGCGTCATAGTCGCCCCGCGCAGGCCGCAACTCGTCTGGCGCGTGTCCGGTCTGCAAAATACCGATTTTCATGATTCACCATGCTCTTGATGCCGTCACGCTAGTGCGTTGCGGCGTCCGACGCTAGGGGGTCCGAAATAATTTGATCAAACTGTATCCAGATAGAGCGCAAGTTGCTCTTCCGGCGTCAATTCCTGAAAGTCACGCCACTCTTGCCGTTTGGTGCGCAGCAGGTTGTCGACCAACTGGTTATCGAAGATTCGGCGGGCAATAGTGCTTTTCTCGAAGGCCTTGATCGCATCTGCCCAGTCAGTCGGCAACTGGTCCAGCTTTTGATCATATGCGTTACCTGTAATCGGCGGAGGCGGCGTGAGCCCGTCCTCGATCCCGATCAGCGCCGATCCCAGAACGGCGGCCAGAAACAGGTATGGGTTCACATCGCCGCCCGCAACGCGGTGTTCGATCCGGCGGGCCGCTAGGCTGCCGCCCGGCACACGGACCGAAGCCGTCCGGTTGTCATAGGCCCAGCAGACGGTGGTCGGCGCATGGCTGTCCGGCACCAGACGTTCATAGCTGTTGGCATGCGGCGCAAAGATCAGGGCAAGGTCCGACAGTCCGGCAAGACAGCCCGCAATGGCATTCTGCAACATCGGTGCACCTTCGAATGTGCCATTGGCAAAGACGTTGTTGCCGTCTTCATCGATCACCGAGAAATGCACATGCATCCCGTTGCCGGAATACTCTTCATAGGGTTTGGCCATAAAGCTGGCGGCCATGCCGTGATTGCGCGCAAGGCCACGCACCAGCATCTTGAAAAGCCACGCATCATCCGCAGCTTTCAGTGCGTCCGGTACATGCTCCAGGTTGATCTCGAATTGGCCCAGCCCGCTTTCCGACATTGCCGCTTCGGCGGGAATGTTCATCAGGTCGCAGGCTTCGTAAAGCTCGTTGAAAAAGTTGTCGAAAGCATCGAGCGCCCGCAGCGACAGAATCTCGGCGGCATCGCGTCGCTTGCCCGAACGGGGCGATTTGGGCTGCATGATCTCCTTGCCGCTGTCATCGACAAGATAGAATTCCATCTCGGTTGCGACGACAGGCGTCAGGCCGCGCTCTTTGTAGCGGCGCAGGACGCTGGCCAGCGCATGACGCGGATCGCCGGCAAAGGGCCGTCCGTCTTCGTGATAGGCCCAAAGCGGCAGGATCGCCGAAGGTGACGACAGCCACGGCATCGGGACATAGCCCCGCTCGGTCGGCAGCATGACGCCATCAACGTCGCCGGTCTCGAAGACCAGCGGGCTGTCTTCGATGTCCTCGCCCCAGATATCAACGTTCATCACCGACAGCGGCATCCGCGTGCCGTCGGTTTCAAGGCGCGACGCAAACCGGCGCGGCACGCGTTTGCCGCGCGCCTGACCGTTCAGGTCAGCAGCACCGCAACGCACGTTGCGGACTTCAGGGTGATCTTCGAGCCAGCTCATCGGACAATCTGTGGTTTGAATTTGAGCGCCTTACGCCGGTCCTGTGGCAGGTGCCGGTTCAGACGGGAGTTCACGAAACCGAAGATGGCGATGATCGCGAGCGTGAGCAAGATGAAATAGAAGGCAAGGATCGGATAGGGAATAAATGGGTTGAACGTCTTGTCCGCAAAATAGTTGGCGTAATACAGCGCATCACCCCTCTGCTGGGTCGCCGGAAAGCCCGAGAAGAAGACAAGCGTTGTCGCGTGAAACAGAAAGATCGCCTCGTTCGTATAGGCGGGCCAGGCCAGCCGCAGCATGGTGGGCCAGATCACCCGCTTGAACCGCGACCAGCCCGACAGACCATAGGCATCCGCCGCTTCGGTGTCTCCCTTGGGGATGGACTGCAGTGCGCCATAGAAAATCTCGCCCGAGTAGGCGGCGGTATTGAGGAACAGGACGACCAGCGCACCCAGCCATGCAGAGGTGAAGG